>QHXC01000267.1 GCA_003222815.1 Acidobacteriota bacterium
GCTTTCGGCCCATAGACTAGCGACCCATGAATGCCCCTCTCCCTGAAAAGGGGGAGGGGCATTTTCCTTTCTGAAACGGTAGGTGCGGTCGAAGGCTCTCTCCGTTTTCACTTTGCGGTCACGGTGCTCGTGGCCGCAGCACTGTTTCCCGCAGCGTCGTAAGCAACAGCCTGGATAGTGTAAGAGGTATTGTTTTTGCCCGGAACTTTCCAAGTCGCGGCATACGGCGAATTCGTGTCAGCAGCCAGAAGCTTGCCGCCAACGTAGAATTCCACTTTCGTCACACCCACATCATCCGTTGCCGTGGCGGTTATGGTCACCGTCGTATTGCGTGGCGCCACGACTCCATTCAAGGGGTTCGTTATGGAGACAACCGGTCGGGTAGTGTCCGCGACTGTCGCCGTCACTAGGGTGGAATCTCCTATGTTGGCGGCGATATCGTGCGCGATGGTCTGCAGCGTGTGGTTGCCCTTTCCCGACGTACTCGTGTCCCACAAAAAGGTGTAAGGCGCGACCGTCTTGCTGGCGACCATCACCCCATCCACTAGCAGGTCAACTTGCGCCACGCCCGTATCATCGGAAGCGGTAGCCTGGACCGTGACGGCCCCGGACACGGTCGCGCCATCGGCTGGGCTTGTGATTGAAGTCGTTGGGGGGAGAGTGTCGGCGGGAGGCAGTGGCGCCGAGCTTGAAAGTATGAAAGCGTGTATCTTCTGGTCCGGAGTCCGAAACGCCACCTGGGGCCGGTCGTTGCGATAGGCGATGAGGCCCGGATCGCGATGGGTGCCGAGGATATTGTAATCATTATAATTGAAGCCCACCAGAACGGCAGTGCTCCAGGTATTGTTGAAGTAACTGCTGGCATGCACCTCGTTCCACGTCAGGGTCTGGTGATTGATGGGCTGGTAAGTCAGCCAAATAGTTCCATCGGGAAGAACCGACAATCCGAACTGCTCAGCTCTCTCTATGTAAGTTGGAAATGGAATAAACGTCTTGGAGCCGTCCGCTTGGATCTGAGTGATGGCCGCGGTAGCCTCCGTTAGAGAAATCGAATTCATAGTGCCAACCAGGGGGTCCACGAAAACTAATTGATACTGATCTCTCTGGTAGACCAGCAAAATGGCGTTGCGGGTCGGATCGGCGATTGCGCTCAGGAAAGGAAACTCCACTTCAGGACCGTTGATTCCGTCATTGTTGGGAACGGGCCAAGTGCTGGACTGAGCAATGTAATTGTTCCTTATCCAATCCAGGACCAGGCCATTGGACAGCTCGGTAAAGTGAAGGCCAATAATCTCGTGAAAGGAGTCCCGTTTGGAGAATGCCCAGATGCTGCCATCCGCCGGATGTTGCGCCATCGCCATCTGCGATTGAGTGGGGCTTGCACCTGTTGTGCTTGGAATCGTGACCGGAAACTGAACCGTCCAATTGCCCGTGGGACTGCGGTAGGCAAAGCCGGTGTCGGCGGAACCGTCCGGTTTAAGGTAGGGCCATGGCAATTCGTCATTCCATGCGACCACTAATGCGCCGCTCTTCAGACGAATCATGGATTTTGGATTCGAATGACTCCCACCGAACCACCTAGTCGAAACCAGCGTCGGCGAGGTGGGAATCGGGGAGCCGTTCAGCTTGTACTGGCTTACCCGCACCTTTCCTCCCGTCGCGCCCAAGTCATAGGCGGCCGTCCACAATTCGGTGGCGCTGGTCAAGACGTAATCGGTTTCGACCAGTTTGTAGCCGGGGGAATTGTGGAGAAGAAAGCGTGACGTCTGGTTCGTGTCCTCATCGCGGATGTACAGCCAGGTGTCCAGAGTCGAGCTCAAGGCATTCACGGTCGCGGAGACAAAGGCCGTCCGGGTGCCATAGGTCGCGATGGCCTTCCCTAAAGGTTCCATGGCCGCATCGCCAATGACCTGCTCGCCGTATGAGGGGCTTGGGCAAGCCGGAGTGATGACGGTCTCCGTATTACTACGGGCCGACCTATTCCCAGCGTTATCCTGAGCAACAACGGTGTAGCTCATCGTGCTCGAAGACTTCACGTAGTTTGTGTCGGAAAACGTGGTGCGGGCAGCGCCGATAGCGACTTCGTTGGTGAGGTTGCCTCCCTCCCATCGTTGAATGATATATGCATAGAGCCCGGAACCCCCGACTTCGTCTGTGGAAGCGGTCCAGGAGAGACCCACCTGGCCGCAGCTCGCCACCTTCGCGATCAGGGCTGCGGGTGCAGAGGGCGGAACCAGGTCTGTCGCCCCCAAGAGAGCCGGCGAACCCAGCGCTGTTAGTAGGATGGCTAGGATGAATACCAGTCTTGACATTTCTCTAAACCTCCTCCGCAGACATAGGGGTGCTATTCTACTCCGTAGGCATGGGACATTAGTGCTATTCAATAGGCGTCCGACATGGCACGTGCTGGCCCATGGACGATTTGGTTAACGAATGACTTTGTAGTGGATCAGCTATCGCCCCGAAAGTTGGGGGTATTTAACCTCACAAGCAGGCGAGCTTCCGGAAAAAGCCTGGGTATATAAGGTCTAGAACCGAGTCGTGGCAGGATCTTATTTGAACCTAGAAACGGCAGTTGGGCTCCGTCCGGTGGCCACTCGCGTTATCCCTGTAATCACTCATAAAGGAAGCGATTGTCGCCCAAAAAGTGAACCGCGAAGCAATTGAAGATGAGTATAAACGCGGGCTAAAGCCCGCGACGACATAACACAACCAGCATATAGCGAATGCGTATCGCCGATGCCCTGCGCATAGTGGTCTGCTGAAACAACCGGATAAGCATAAAGCATGTAGTCGCGGGCTTTTAGCCCGCGTTCGCATCGCCGAGACATGGCCACCTTCACTTTCCGTCCACGGAGAACGCCAGTAGTACGTTACCGTGTAAGGCGGGCATTTGGGAGTAACCGGAGCTCGCGTACAGCATCCCCCTAGCGACCGTGGGCCCAGAGCGGTTGATTGAGCCACCATGGGCCTGGACTCCGTTTGCGGTTTGGAATTCCTGGACTGTATCAAAGTCCCAAATGACGCTGCCCCTGGCGGTGTCGTAAGCGCGCAGATGTCCGTCGAGGGAGCCTGCAAAGACCACATCGGGAATGACCGTTGCCGGGCCTGGCTGAGCCGCGCTACATCCTGACACGCCGAGGCACGACGGCTTGGGGGATAGCATAGACCAAACTTTCTCTCCGGTCGCGATTCGCAAGGCGACAAGGCCGCCTCCGGCTTCCGGCTTCGCAGCGTCCCAATCGGAAACGGGAAAGTATGCCAATCCCCGGTCATCGCTGGCACCGCCCCACATGATCCCTCCCATGATGCTGCCTCCGGAACCGATCCTCGTTTCCCAAACGCTCTTCCCCTCCCGATCCGGATCGAGCGCGTGGACGACGCCAGACTTTGCACCGACAATCAGGAGACGGCGGCTGTTCCCTAACGACCGCAGGATCGGCGGAGCCCCGATACCGATGTTTGGCCCTGGATTTTTCGGACAGTTGCCTTCATTCCGGCTCGAGGCGGCCACCGCGAAGCAAGCGTAGTTGAACCGATCGTTTGCAGTGAACTGAATCGTCCACAAAAGTCGTCCGGAATCCATGTCAAAAGCGAGGACAGCGTCGCTGGTCGAGGTTGGTGGGTCCGTATAATTCACGCCGGTCCCAACATAGATGGCTCTTCGCTGCAAGTCCAGCGTAGGGGACGACCACACCCCCGCGCCCGATGGCCCCCAAATCTGCCTCCCGGCGGCATTTTTTCCGGTCACTGTTGCGGCATCCCGAATCGTGTACGCCTTCCATACTTGCTTTCCGCTTTCGGCATCGAGAGCCACGATGCTCCCTCGAGACGTGCAACATACAAACGAAGCAATGCCAGCCGCAGCCTCCTCATTTCCTCCGGACACAGGAACATAAAGTCGGCCCGCGTCCAACTTCGGTGCGCCGGCGACGGCGGCGTAGGGATGCTCGCCCACTCGGGTTTTCCACTTGAGCGCACCAGTGTTCGCATCGACTGCATACATGTACGCCTGCATGTCGCCGAAATACGCAACCGGGCCTCTGTCACCAATGACAATCGGCGCCCGCAACTGTGCCGTCGCCTTGTACATCCAGTACATGCATCCAGTGCGGGCATCGAGCGAATATACAGTGCCATCGCGGCTGCCGACAAAGACCCTGCCCCCAAAGATCGTAGGCTGTGTCGAGGCTTCGGTTGCTCCAGGAAATCCGAAGGCCCACTTCAGCTTGAGCTTCGGAATTCCCTGACGAGTGAGACCGGCGGTTCGGGCGTCCTGAAAGCGAGTATTGGCCCCATCCGCTCCCCATCCATCCCAGGCGGGCGCATTCTTTGTGGCAGCTGGTGGCGCAGAACAATTGCCGTTCCGTGGCACGACCTGGGTCTCTGCCACGCTGCACCCTGCGAGAAAAAGCAGCGCCACAGAAATTGGGAGGCAAATGCCTGCGAGGATCGAACGAGTCATGTTTCTTCCTTTCGCCTTTGGCGATGTGGGGATACTCGAGAGTGCGATGAGCCTCCGATTGTCATTCTCACAACGTCTTCTCGATCGTGCGTTCTGCCTTGTATGCCGGCATCACCACGATGACTTTCTTGCCCGCGATCATCGCCACTCGATCCTTTACCCGCTACGCCAGCCCTTCGTCTTCTATCCTGGCACCAGGTCGGGGTCGAAAATCCAGTTTCTGAGTCGGAAATGGGCCTAAAGAGCTACTGACGGTCGAAAATTGCATAGAAATCGGCGCCTGTCGAGTCCGGAACCTTATCGGTTCATTGGGACAGCGGTATCCCCGATCTGGCAACCCGCCGTCGCGAGTACGTGATAAAAAAGCTCCGCCGTGGCCGGTGATCACGAGCGAGGTGGAGACGCTTGCGAGATAAGGGAAGGGTTGGCGCGATCCGGGACAGGTGTATCCATCCGGGAGACTGGTTGATCCGGTTTGGAACGACTCCGCCCCGGAAGCAAGTGTTTTCGTGATGGAACAACGTGTTTCCGCAAAAAAGCAAGGTTTCCTGGACCTGGAACTGGGTTGCATTGTGACGGAACAAAGTGTCTTGGTCAGGAAGCAATGTTGGTTCGTGAAAAAGCAACGTCGTTTTGGCGGAAAGCCACATTGCTTTTTGAAAAACCAATATGGTTTTGCGCCAATGTAATGTTGCAATGTGAAAAAACAATGTCACTTTACACCAAAGCAATGTATCGCCGGAGCGTGTAGCGCTACCCCATTGAGGGAGGAGGACTTCCGCGCGACAAAACAAATTAAATTCGTGGCAAAGCAATGTTGCAATTTCAAAAAACAATGTTGCTTTGCGATAAAGCAATGTATCGCCGTGACGGATCGAATTGTCTTGGCCACAAAGAGAACTGTCGGCGTGACCCGGATAACCGTCGCCGTCAGGGCACTACCTGTTTCGGTCGCGAAGAAAAGCATCAATGACGCGTTGCCAGTTATACCTGAGACGGAGTGCATCTTCATCGGGGAAAGCAAACCTTGTTGAAAGGAAGGCTCACGGCCGGGCGGAAACGGGTTGTGACACATGACGGTCACCAGATGTCGGGAGGAGCCAACATTGATTCCGATGTTTCGGCCGCGACAGCGCCCGTTTGAATTTCAGATCGTTCGCCGGACACCTGCCGTCGACGCGGATGGCCGCGATCGATCGCGCCCTCCGGCTTGTGCTGAACGTTTAAAATTGCCGGTTAGCAGAATGATATGAGTAAACGTCGCAGTGTGGCGGTTGCGGGGTTCGTCCAGCTCCAACAAAGCGGTAGCCGGGTTCATCTGGCTTGAGGATTGCATTGCAATGCACTACAATGCACTCAGAGTCAATAGAAAGGCCCATATGGAAGACCAGTTAACGATCCGGTTGCCTCGTGAGTTGAGCAAGGCTTTGAAAAACAGAGCGGCACAGATGCAGCGCAGACCGTCCGAGGTAGTGAGAATGGCGGTGAAGGAATTTTTGCAGATTCCTGAACAATCGCGTGCGCGCCCAGCCGAACGAGTCCGGGACCTCATCGGTTCATTGGACAGCGGTATTCCCGATCTGGCAACCCGCCATCGCGAGTACGTGATAAAAAAGCTCCACCGTGGCCGCTGAGCTTCTGCTGGACACTGGTGCTCTCGTCGGCTTGCTCGATCGCAGCCAGAGTGTTCATCGCGTTTGCGCTGCGTTTTATGCCACGTGGAAGGGGCCAGTGATCACGAGCGAGGCGGTTCTTACAGAGTCCATTCATCTGCTATCCGGAGTGCAAGGCGGTGGTCCCGCTTGCATTGATTTCATCTTGCGCGGAGACGTTGTACTCGTGCCGTCGAGCACGGTGTCGCTCCAGCGCTGCCGTAAGCTTCTGGAAAAATATTCCGATTTACCGATGGATTTTGCAGATTCAACCCTGGTCGTCCTCGCCGAAGACCTTAACACCGATCTCGTCTTCACCCTTGACCGTGATTTTCAGATCTACCGCATTCGCGGCCGCAAGCGTTTTCGGATCTTACCCGAGCTAACCACCGCGGCGAGGCTTCCGCTGTTATGAGATCAGCTACAACCGATACGCAACCGCCAACAAAAATGTGCATTGAGCCATTACCGATAACGGAACCGAAAAGCTGTAATCGCTTTTCTCTATGCCATCTTGTTCTTCCGGTCTTCTGAGTTTTAGTTAACCCCGCTCAAGTGCGAGGATGAGTGTGTCGAGCGAAGCGAAGCGGACGGCTAGAGGTAGCGAGCGTGCCTCACACCGAGGAGAGTGCCCACTCCCCGAACGCGTCCGGACTTCGCCATTGAGTTGAAGTCTCCAAGCGACACATTAGCCGAGCAGCAGGCGAAGATGTCCGAATACCTCGACAATGGCGCCGAACTCGGCTGGCTGATCGATCCCTTCGATAAACATGTCTACATTTATCGTGCGAGCGAAACCGTCGAATGCCTGGAAAATCCCACGTCCATCAGCGGCGATCCCGTCCTGCCTGGATTTGTGTTCAACGTCGAGGAAATCTGGTAATTATTGATTTTTCTTCTGCCCGCCGGCAGCGATCTCGGCGTCAATCACCTTCTCAAACGCAGAGGCGGGCTGCGCGCCACTGATGAGGGTGCCGTTGATGAAGAACGCGGGGGTGCCGTTGACTCCCGCCCCGGTCCCTTCCTGCAAATCTCGTTCAATCTGTGCCTGGAACCTTCCACTGGCCAGACAATCCTCGAACTGCTTGGGATCGAGCCCAACGCTTGCAGCATGTTCCACCAGGGAAGCCCGGTCGAGCTTGCTCTGGTTTTCAAACAGCCGGTCATGATACTCCCAAAACTTGCCCTGTTCCCCCGCGCACCGGGCAGCCTCGGCGGCGCCCTGCGCCTGGGGATGGATTTGCCGCAAGGGAAAATCCCGGTAGGCGAGCCTCACCCGGCCGTCGTACTTGGCCAGCACGGCCTTCATCACAGAATAGCCTTGCTGGCAGAACGGGCATTGGAAGTCGGAGAATTCCACGATCGTGACGGCAGCCTCCGTATTGCCGCGCACGCGCGCCGGGTCAAAGCCCACGGCCAGCTTGGGTGCGTTCAAATAGACCGCCACCTCTGCTTTATCTCGCAGCCTATGCACAAAGCTTTCCTGTGCCTGCTGGAGCTTGCCCTGCTGGAGCGCCTGGCGAAGCTGAGTCTTCACGTCATCCAGAGGCCGGTTGATTCGGTCTTTCTGCGCCAGGTAGAAGGCCTCCACCTCCGCGTCGGTTGGCGCGGCGGCTTTCGAGTTGACCTCCTGCTCCAGCAGTGCAGCGACCGAAAGGCCCATAGCCTTGGCTTCGCTTTCCAACAGCCTCTGCTTTATCAGGTTCTCAACAGCGATGCTTTTGATCTGGTACTCTTGCTTCCGGACCGAGAACATCTGCGACTGGATCATCGGGATCAAGTCTTCCTCATAAATAGGTTGCCCCGCTACCTTCGCCACCGGCTCCTTCGCCTTGGCCGGTTCGCTCTCTTGCGACCAGCCCAGCGGCACCAGCCCAAAGCAAACAAACGACAGCATCCATACCCGTCGTAGCATCATTTCCTGTCTCCCATATGCGAAATCTTCGCTGTGTACTTTTATTTATTCTTGACCGCTGCCTTAAGCTCCGAATCGATGATTTGTTCAAAGGCGGATGCCGGCTGGGCGCCAATGAGGGCGACGCCGTTGATGAAGAAGCCTGGTGTTCCGTTAACTCCTGCCCTGACGGCAGTGTCCAAGTCCTCTTGAATCGGAGCTTGAAACTTGCCACTCGCGACGCATGAGTCGAACCGCTTTTCGTCGAGACCCACGGCCCGGGCGTGCTCCTTTAAGTCGGCCGCGTCAAGCTTGGTTTGGTCGGAGAAGAGCTGGTCATGGTATTCCCAATATTTCCCCTGCTCGCCGGCGCAGCGAGCGGCTACCGCCGCCCCTTGAGCGTTTGGATGAATTTCGCGTAACGGAAAATCACGGTAGGAAAGCCGCACCTTGCCGTCATACTTGATCAGCAACTGCTTCAAAGTCGGCTCGGCGGATTTGCAGTAGGGACACTGAAAATCAGAGAACTCGACAATCGTCACGGGTGCGTTCGGGTTTCCTCGCAACCGGGCGGGATCGTGAGCCACTTCGATCTTGGGAGGACTGAGGAGAATGCTCACGTTCGATTGCGAGCGGAGAATCTGCGTGTAGCCTTGCTGCGCCTGTTTTATCGTCGACTGCTTCAAGGACTGCCGAATCTGGTCCCGCACTTCGGCCAGCGGACGCTTCAAGGCGGCCTTATTGGCCTCGTAGGCCGCTTGAACTTCTTCGTCGGTCGCCTCGCTCACCTTTGACCGGACTTCTTGCTCGAGAAGCTTCTCGACCGTCATTCCTTTTTTCTTTGCCTCGCCCTCGAGAAGTTTCCGATCAATCAAAGTTTGCAAGGCCTCACTCGCGACGGCCTCGTTCGATTTTGCAGCCGGGGTCGTCCGGGCCACACATCCGGCGCCGAGGCCGCCGCAAACGAGTGTTGCCAATACCGCTCTCAAGACTGCGATCCGCATTTGTTCACCTCCAAGCCATTTTCGGCCACATCTACAGTAAGAGTGGAGCGTCCTGAAAAAAAGAAAAAATGTCTAAATAACACTTCTGGACGATCTCAAGTCACCTCCGGACTATTCTCAATTCTTCGTAAGGTTTATATTTTGTATGCGTCCGACCGAACACGTCGAAACGGGAAGAAACGGCAACATTCCTCTGAGCGGCCTTCATTCGGAGGCCGCTCCGCAAAAACTAGTTGATTCGAAGCTTCGATGAGCGCCGGGCCTAAGACGCAGGCGCAGTACCGCCGCGCACTGGATGAAGGTGCCGTTTGCTGAAGCTTCGTACACGCTGTACTCGTCTATACCGAAGTACTAGCGGCTGGGTCACCTCAACCCAATTTTTGGGTTCCTTGGTCCTATGTGTGTCTGGGCCACTTCCGAGCCATTCTCAAATTTACGCCAACGAGTATTGTATCCGCTGGGATTCGGTCGAAAGTATGAAGTCACTTTTGAGCAGGGACGCCCATTGCGGATGTTTTGGAGGAGAGCAAGAAGCTCAGCACCAGCCATTCTTGACCCCCGAACTCACACCGTTCAGCACCTCACCCGTTAATCCCTCGAAGCCCTACTTGATCACAGGGCATTTGCTGTAACTCGTTCTCGTTTCCGCCCGGGAAGTGTGAAGTTGCCGTGGCCGCGCTCGTCGTGTGCCCGCTTCTCGCGCCAGTACACAACGTGTCTAAGGGAGGTCAATGATGAAATTGAAGAGGTCGGCGGGAATCCTTAGATTCCTGCTTGTTTTATCGATTTGTGTCGTGCCGGCCGTGTTCGTGTTCGGCATGTTCGCAAAGGAGGCCCGCGTCAGGCAGGGACTCGGCCGGGGCGGCGCAAACGCCGGTCCGGTCATACGCACGGACAAAGAAAGCTACCTTGCCGGAGAAACGATCACCATTTCCGGCGCCGGCTTCGCGGCCGGGGAGAGCGTGATGCTTCAGGTGAAGCACACCGATGGCACGGTGGAATCCGGAATGGGCCACGAGCCCTGGTGGGTTTACGCCGGTGCCGATGGAACGGTCAATGCCGCATGGG
>QHXC01000268.1 GCA_003222815.1 Acidobacteriota bacterium
GGCTTCCAGTTGTTGCGTCAAAGACCTGGCCACGGACCCGCATTCCTCGTCCGCGGATAATGGAGAAATCAATCAGATGGACCTCCGACCCCGGCGTGACATCGATTCGTTTCGCATCATCCAGAGTGCTGACGCCCGGATAGAGGGTGGGTAGATTGATGACGTCACCATTCCTTGACGTAGGCTCACCGGAATTCCCAACCGCAGGCGCTTGCGCGACGATGTAATACTTTCCCGGAGGAATATTGGCCAGACGATACTGTCCCTGGCCGTCGGTCTGAGCGATGGTGCCCGGGACCGAAACACCTATTGGAGTCAATTGCGCTCGACCGTCTTGGACGCCTCTAACCATAACCAAGACAGACACTCCTGATAATGGTCCTCCGTCGTTCGATAGAATCTGACCGGTAACGATTCCCGTTTCAACCGCTGAAGAGACGGATCCCTGCAGCAAAAGAACAACAATCGCGAGCAAACAGTTCACGCCTCCCCCTTTCGCCGAGTGAACCCTGAATCACAGACCTTTCGGACTACCCTCCTTGGCGGAAATTGGATGAAACTAAAAAGTACGTTTGAATGTCTTAAACTCTAAACCCAGTTTACGACGGCTCTCGTCCATTGAGGAGGACAGATGCGTGGCCGGATAGTTCTTTTTTTCGCATTCCTCTTAATTGTTTTCGGGACGACCTTGAGAGCGGGACAGCAGTCCATTCAAGGCGGTCGCATTTCCGGACAGGTCTTGGATGGCGTGACCGGCGAGCCCCTGAAAGATGCACGAGTCATTCTGCAGGACAGGGGCTCCGGAAACCAGCAGGAGGTCGTCACCGACGATAAAGGTTTATTTGTTCTGGAAGACATTCAGCCCGGGTCTTATCTCCTGCACCCGGAGCGCACCGGGTATATCACCAACCCCTTGCCCACAGGCTATGCGAGGCCGGTGCCCATATCGATGAACATCGAGGCGGGACGGCACTACGCCGTCTCATTTCGCTTGGTTCGTACGGCCCGTATTAGCGGCAGAGTGTACGATGTAGACCGACAGCCTGTGGCGAATGCGGAAATTCAAATTCTGTTCTCGCAATATAGTGGCTTCGGACAACGGATCTTAACAAGACTCAGTATCGTCTCCCCAACACCGGATGGCCGCCCAACCGTTCAGACCGACGATCGCGGGGAATATCATTTTTCAGGGATTCCGGCGGGCGAATATTACATTCGCGCAGCATATGCGGCCGAGCCGGCGGGCAGGGCCGGAGTTGTGGTACGCGCAAACAACGCTGCACCGACTTATTATCCTGGTGTGACCAGGCCAGACGAAGCCGTTTCGATCAAAGTAGCTGGAGGCGACGATATCCGCGCAATCGATTTCACGTTACCCCCCGTATCGCCGATGAAGATCTCCGGCCGAATCGTCAATCCCCTCAGTCAAACGGGACAAGGCATCTACGATTACTACCTCATTCCACGAAACGCAAAATTGACGGAATTCACGCAGCCTGTTCCCAATCACAACGATAAAGAACGGGAATTTGAATTGAGGGATGTGAGACCGGGATCGTACGAGCTGTATGTGAGTTTTCGGACGGGAGAACGTCCCAACGATTTTAAATTTTATACCGGCCGCGTTTCGATCGACATCGTCGACCACGACGTGACGGAATTGGTGGTTGCCATCGAGCGTGGCACCGACATTACCGGACAGGTTGTTCTCGATCAGACTGCGCGCGCCGCCAATCCAGACATCCGAAGACTCCATCCATTGTTTGCCGCTCTCGATGGCATGCCCGGCATTCTGTCACCGACGGCGACTCTTGGACGGTCACTGTTCGTGCAGGACAACGGGACCTTTGTCATTCCGAATGCTGCAAGCGGCCGTTATTTTTTGACCATGGTCCTGGGCGGTGCTCCCGGACTTCATCTCGCATCGGCACGGCTGGGGACCGAAAATATTCTGGGTAGGCCGTTCGAAGTCAACAGCGATACCACTGGGCCGCTCGTACTTGAAGTGAGCGGATCGGGTGGAACGGTGCGGGGTACGGTCGTAGACAAAGATGGTGCAGCCGTCGCCGGCGCTCAAGTGGTGCTCGTTCCTCCAATCGATTTTCGCGAAGACCAAACCGCATACAAAAACACAGTCACAAATAATCGCGGCCGCTTCAATATCTCTGGTCTGCGGCCGGGGACTTACACTGCTTATGCGGTTGCACAACGCGTGGAGGCACGCGCCTGGATGAATCCCGAATTCGTAACGCCCTATCTCAGTCTTGGAGTGCAGGTGGAAGTTTCACAGGGACAAAATGTAGAGCGCGAACTCAGAGTAATTGCATTGCCGTGAGAATGGCCATGAAACCATTGCACATCACGCTCGTGTTCTTCCTCGCTCTTGCAATGATACTGACGAGTGCGTCTTTCGCGACCCCTCAGAGGGTACTTAGGGGCCAGCCAAACGTGCCCATCCAGCCACGAGTGGAAACTTCAGGATGTCCAAGTGAGGGGACTACCAGCTTGCCGCTGGCTGCTGCACAGGCTAACGTTTCTCTGGTTCGACGCCCGCTTCTGTAGCCACGTCTGGCAGACTATTAACTATGACGGATCGTGATCGCTTTGGCTTACGCGGATCAGCGAAGCTCTGCGAAGTTCATCGAACCTGGTATTCGCGCGGATGTGGACCTGACGCGTGCGAAACAGAAGAACGAAACGACGTGACGATTGTCGAGTTTCGTCCGGATGGTTCTGTTCAACGGCACTGGTACAAGAACCCACCACTTTAACTCATCGGAGTGGACGAATTTTTACGAATACAACGACGGCAATCAATTAACGGTCGTTCGTGGCGAGCAAGCCGGAACCGTGACGATTGCGAGAATTTGTGAGTACGACTCCGCGGGAAGGCTCTTCCAAGTGATTGTGCGTGATAAACCCGACGGCATCGATACGATGAGCGGGACCGGCGAATCGAGACATCATCGCAAATGGCTCCAAACGAGCTTGACCAGCAAACCTTCGCGTACAACGACCATGGTGACGTGATTTCGCAAGTTTCTGAGTCGTCTCACACCGAGTACAGTTTTGGAGAAGAGGGAGGACTTACACCAAAACCGGATAGCACTCGCTCGCATCGCTCGGAAACGCACTTTCGCTATCAATACGATCCGCACGGAAATTGGATCGAGAAGATTGTTGAAGCCCTCTGCGGTCCGATTTGGAGTATAGAGCGTCGAACGATCAGTTACTGTGATTAGGCGCACCTGACAAAGCTGTTGCGCGCGGGAGACTACGGGCAATAGACCCAAGATCTCATTCGAGACGCAACTCAGCACACATTGATGCCGGGCTTGCTCGGTGATCTGCGAAAACTGGAATTGATGAGTTGCTCTAGCTCGTGATGAATCCTTTTGCGCCGTTGTTGCTCAATCTTCCAAAGAAGCCCTTAAGCCAACCACGCGAATTCCACGAAGCGATAGGATTTACGTGATGTCCAAGCAATTATGGTAAACATCGCACACAATATGATGTCAGAGAGCACCGCAAGAATGGGAATTTGGGGTTCAGAGCTTTGTGTTGTTTTGGCTCGGCCGACCGATTTCGAATCCTACCTGAGTTTGCTCGAGGAAGTCGCTGAATGGCTGAATAGCCGAGGAGTTGGACAGCTGCCGCCCGGAACTTACGGGCAATTTGCGGATTACTACGCTGCCTCGATTGCTGCCAGCGAGGTCTACGTGGGTCTTATTGGCACCAGCCTGGTGGGCTCGTTTCGTCTGGTGCATGATGATAGGCCAGTCTGGCCTGACATAGACGACGATGACTCGCTCTATCTTGAAAATCTTGTCGTGCGACGTGCTTGGAGTGGCCGAGGGCTGGGCCGTCAGCTCTTGCTCTGGGCGGAGCAGCAGGTGTCGCGCGTCCGCAAGAAATATATTCGTCTAGACTGCTTTGCTAATAATCCGGTGCTGCGAAAGTACTATGAAGATGCGGGCTACGAAGCATGGGGTGAAATCGACGCCTGCTATCCGTTCGGAGTGCTGCGCTTGCAGCGCTATCAAAAACGACTCCAATAGCGCGAATGTTTCATCCCCTCATTTGGAATTCCCCTCTCCCAAGCTTTGCTTGGCGCGATATTTCGCTCATCCGCCTGGGCTTCCGCTTAGGCTAAAAAGCCGCTATCATTATCGTCAGTTTGGGGTTTATCCGGCGCATGCTGGATAAATTTGTTACTCTGATTTTTGATTGCGTGAGGGCAATTGGTATGACGGACGGTGTCCCTGATATTGCATGGGTTGACACGATTGATGTGTGCCAACTTAAATGTCCAACCTGTATTCGCGGCGTGCGGGGCTTGCCAAATTCGTCGCGCAAAATGTCGCTCGACACTTTTACGGCGATCGTAGCGAGACTGCGCGATCAAGGATTTGAGAAGATCGGCCTGTTCAATTGGACGGAACCATTTCTCAATCAAAAAATACACGAATACGTGGCGGTCGCGAAAAGCTCGGGGTTCTGGATAACTCTCTCATCGACACTATCGCTCCGCCATATCGATAATCTTGAAGAAACCCTTGTGGCCGGCGTCGATCTATTGACCGTATCGCTTTCTGGCATCGATCAAGAAACATATCAGATCAATCATGTTGGGGGCGAGCTTGACTATGTCATGAATAATCTTAATCTTGTGCGGGAAATCAGACTCCGCAACCCGATGTCCTTGCGCGTCGACCTACGATTGTTGAAATTTGACTATAATGCCGGACACGAACAGCCGCTTCGTGGATATTCCGAACGGATGGGATTCAATCTTGAAGTGATCAATGGAGTCGGCAATCCCAAATCAAATTGGCTCACTCAGATGGATGACGGGCACTTCGTAAGAGAAGCTGCGGCTGCAGCGGATAAACCATCTCCGGAAGATGAAGGAAAGGCTTGTGAGTTGATGTTCCGGCAGATGACGATCGATTGCGTGGGGGACGTTTATATCTGCTGCGCGATGCCGAACTATCCATCGCTGCGCATTGGTAAATTTCTAGAGATGACGGCAAACGAAATACTCGCGGCGAAATACGTTCATCCGTTTTGCCGCGCCTGCACGATGCCGAGGCGTGACCGTACGGAAGCCGAGCAGGCTCGTCTTCAAGATGCAATGAAAACAGTGATGATCGAGAATCTTGCTGGACCAAAGGCAAAAGCCCCATTGGTGGCCTGACTTGGCCCTTTTGGAGCATCTGATTTATGAAGAACGGCTTAAGCAAGGAGCTAGGTCTAAAAAGCCTGGAATAGTAATGGAATTCTCAGTTCAGGCATATTGTCCCATCTGCGAAGACAGGCACGAATTCACGTCGAGGGATGATTTCTGGTCTTGCAGAGATGAACTCAAGTCCGAAAACTGTGGGTTGGGTGGGTGTATTACTCGAGAGCGCGCATTGGCTCATGTTCTATTTACTCTCTCTGATAGAGAGTCAGTCCGACATCTATCCATTCATGAAGCCGGACCGATGCCCAGGGGCCTTTCCGCTTGGCTGACGGTGAATGCGAAACACTATGTCAGGTCCGGATTCTATCCGACGATCCCACCAGGTGATTTCGTAGGCGAAATCAAAAATGAAAATCTTGAGGCCCAGACCTTCGGTAACGGTGTATTTGATGTTGTTATTCACCTTGACGTGATGGAACATGTTTTTGAACCCTTCAAGGCATTGAATGAGATTCACCGAACCCTGAGGTTGGGAGGCTACTGTTTGTTCACGGCCCCTACAGAGCACGCCCGTTTTCAGAGTGAACAAGTTGCCTTCGTGGAAAATGGTGTCGTGAGAACCGTCGGAGAGGCCGAGTACCATGCCAATCCGCAACGCCCTGAAGACGGAGCTTTAGTAACCTGGCGTTATGGTTACGATCTTCCTCTGCTTATTCAAAGGAACACTCCCTTCGACGTTGAAGTCCGGCGATTCCAGGCTCGCGGGATTGCCGTTATGGGATACATGAATGAGGTCTATGTCCTGAGGAGAAGAATCTAGGGGGCCAGGGCAGCGCTTGAATTGGTCTTTGATCCCAAGGCGGCTGGTTGGCAGCCTCCCTACTGGGGTTTCACAGGCCGGACTCACGGCGGCGGGGCTGGTCTGGAATTGCAAAGCACGCCAAACTAGATCAGCGAAGAAACGCAAGCACACCATACGCCGCTGCGATCCAGTTCGAGTCCAAG
>QHXC01000269.1 GCA_003222815.1 Acidobacteriota bacterium
CATCCCCGACAGTGAAGGTGTGAACTGTTTGGACTCCCATTTCACTTGAGCTGTCAATGGATCGATTGCTCGTACCGCGCCAGTGCCGCGGCCTGCGCGTTGTCCGGTCCGGCGCACGATAGCCGTGCCCGTCCGTGCCAACTTTGGTGGCCTTCGGCATCATCTTCTTGATGCGTCCCACACCGCCCGTGTCCAGCACGAACTTTTGGGAAAAGATCAGCGCCGCGGAGGAGGGGAATAGCCGGATACGGAACCTTAGGACTCGCGCCGCTGGTATTCGACGCGGCCGCCTCGCGAGCGGAAAGCGGCGAGGAGCGACAGCAACGGTTTGAGCTCGTCGCAAGTCAACCACGCGGTGTCCGTCACATGCACGATTTTCGCTTCATCGAGTGTTTGTTCAATGTTCTCAAATAGCTGTGCCGTTGTCCCATCGAGATGCGAATCGAGACACCTCATGTAGAGTTGCTCGCAAGACAACTCTGCCGCGCCGTTATTGCTGTTGATTCTGAAGAACAGAAAATCGCGACGATTCATGAAGGTCAACAGTGCTCCTCAAGTGCGGGCGGCCAGCGCCAGCAAAGTCCGGTGGATCACACCCCGGGTTAGCGGCACCTTGTAGGCGTTTCTGGCGAGCGGCTTGGCGCCTTCGAGTGCGGCCTCGGCGGCCTTGGCCGCTAGTGTTTCCGTGATGCGCTGGCCGGCAAGCATTCGCTCCACGTGCGGCAGCCGCCACGGAATTGGTGCAACGCCTCCCAGCACGATCCTGGCATTCCGGCAAATCTGTTTGTCCATCTCGAGCACGATGGCAGTGCTCACGACGGCGTGTGTCCAGGCTTCGCGGTCCATAACCTTATGATACGTGCTTCGCGTTCCGGGACGCGCTGAAGGCACCTGTATCTCGGCTAGAGCTTCCTCTGGCCCCAGCACATTTTCTCGCCTCGCGTCTTGTTGGGGGAGGATGAAAAACTCGGCAGCGGGCACGACGCGTTCACCCGTTGGTCCCACGACGCGAAATCTTGCGTCGAGCGCCACGAGCGCGACTGCAGTATCCGACGGATGCACAATATGGCTGGGGCCTCCGCCGAAGATGGCGTGGAATTGATTTTCACCGGCGGCGGAAAAACAGGTGTTGCCGCCGTTTTTGAGGCAGGGGAAGCCATTGCGAAAATACCAGCACCATGGGCGTTGGCACACATTACCCGCCAACGTGCCGACGTTGCGGATCTGCGGTGTGGCCACAGTTTCGGCGGCTTCGGCCAGCACGGCATACTGGCGGCGAACTACTGGATGCCGGCTGAGGGCGTCGAGCGTGATGAGCCCCCCTATAGTCATGCCAGTCGCGTCGCCCCCGGTGAGCGTTACCTGATCCAGACCCTTGATGGTTTTCAGGTTGACGAGCACGTCCGGCGCAACGATGCGCTCTTTCACTAGCGCCAACAGGTCGCTTCCCCCGCCGACAAACGAAGCCGCACGGCCGTCTTGACGCGTCTGCTGCACTAACGTCACCGCTTGCTGCAGATCATGAGCATTGGCATTGGCAAAGGTTTTCATGCGAGTGCTCCCAGAATTTTGTCGCGTGTTATGGGCAGATCTCTCATGCGGCGGCCAATCGCGTTAAAGACCGCATTGGCCACGGCGGCCACTGCCGGAACTTTGCTGGACTCGCCCATGCTTTTTGCGCCGTAAGGTCCGTACCCGTCGTCGCTTTCGATGAAGATGACTTCGATTTCCGGCGCGTCGCGATGGGTCAGGAGCCGCGCGCCGTAAAATCCCGCCGTCAGAGGCTGTCCCGTCCGGCGGTCGTACAAGAGGTCCTCGTGAAGCGCCATTCCGATTCCCATGGTGGCGCCGCCCTTGATCTGGCTTGTCGCCGTCAATGGATTCATAATACGCCCGCAGTCGTGAACCGCCAGATACTTGAGCACGCGCGCCCGCCCGAGTTGGGTGTCGACTTCCACTTCGACGAAGTGCGCGCCGAACGCGGCCCGGACCTTACCTTCCAGCGTTGGGTTCGGTGTGGCCGAACCGACGCGCACATCGTCGCCCTTTGGCAGGCCTTTTTCCGCGATCTGAAGTTTGAGAGCTTCCGCCGCTTGAATAACCGCATAGCCGGTTTGAATGGTCGTGCGGCTGCCGGACTCGCCGACCGAGTATGGGCAGCGGTCGGTATCACCCGACACGATTTCGATCTTCGATAAAGGTACGCCCAGTGCTTCGGCGGCAATCATCGCCATCGTCGTTTTTGCGCCCGGACCCACGTCCGTCACGCCGACAAACAGCGTGTACTGACCCTTCGTATTGAGCCGGACCACAGCGCTGCTGCGGCCCAGAGCGGATCGGAATGCCATGAAAGCCATGCCGGCGCCCCGCTTGATCGGACCTCGATCCGAGCCTGGCTGCGGATGCCAGCGCTTCTTCCATTCGAAAACCTCCGCTCCGCGGCGGATGCAGTCGTCGAGGCTGTAATTCGTGTAGGGCATTTCATCGCGGTACTTCCGGGTCATATTCTTCAAAACGAAGTCGACAGGATCCATCCCCAGCTTGTACGCAACGTCGTCCATCATCGACTCGATGCCGAAGAAGCCTTGCGGGTATTCGGGGCCGCGAAAATTTCCGGACACCGTCTTGTTCGTGTACACGGGGTAAACCAAGCTTTCGATGTTCGGGCATTGATAAAGCTCGATCCCGGCAATGGCGCCCGTATTCTTCCGGTAGGGTCCCATTCCGCTGTACCCGCGGAGCTGAATCGCCTTTATCGTCCCGTCGCGGCTGACCCCGACCTTGTAGTATTGAATTGTCGGCCACCGCCCGTGGACTCCAATAAAATCGTCTTTCCGCGTGAACTCCAGTTTGACGGGTGCGCCTGCTTCTTTGGCCAACATCGCAGTGATCAGATCGGCATCCTGATTCTGGTTCTTGTTGCCGAAACCGCCGCCCATGTAATGGCAGATCACGTGTACCGTCTCCGGAGGAATCCCGAGATCCCGGGCGGTGTCGGTACGGCAGTTCGAGATGCCCTGGGTCGGTGTGTACAACGTCAGTTTGTCGGCGTCCCAGGCAGCGATACACGTCCGGGGTTCCATCTGTGCGTTTTGAACTAACGTCGTCGTATACCGGTCTTCGAACACGTGATCGGCAGAGAGAGATTACCCTCCGGCCGGAGCTGGACGGCGCTGGGTTTGAGCGCTTCTTCCGGATCGAGCACGAAGTTGAGAACCTCGTAGTCGACCTCGATAAGGCGTAGGGCCTCTTCGGCGACATGACGATTGAGGGCGGCAACCGCTGCCACGGGGTCACCCACGAAGCGGACCGGGTTGTTAAACGCATAACGCCGGTGCTTGGTGATTTTCTTGATGTCGTCATTGTACTGCTGCCCACCCGCAACCGACCCAGCGCCCCAAACGGTCTTGCAGTTCTCGTGAGTCAGGATCACCTTCACGCCCGGCAAAGCGAGGGCTTTGGAGACGTCAATCCGGCGGATTCGAGCGTGCGGGTGCGGGCTCCGGAGGACGCGCGCGTAGAGCATCCCGGGCAGCCGCACGTCTCCTGTGTAGGTGGCCTTGCCGGTGACGCGCTCGACCGCATCGATGCGCGCCGTCGGATGGCCGATCGTCTTCAGCGGTTTTATGGGTGCGCTCCCTTGTTGTCTCATCGCGCGCCTCCCGTTCCATTTCTCGGCGTCCGCTCGGCGGCCTGTTGCGTACCCACCGCGGCCAGCACCGCTTCGACATAACGATTGTAGTTCGAACAACGGCACAGATTTCCGGTCAGCGCCGCGCGAACGTCCTCGGCAGTGGGATGCGGGTTTCGCGTGACCAGTCCCTTCGCGCTCATCAGTTGCCCCGACGTGCAGAACCCGCACTGCGGGCCATCATGCTCGATAAAGGCCCGCTGCAGCGGATCAAGCCGGTCACCCCGCGCCAGCCCCTCCACCGTCTGGACCGACCGGCCGTCGGCCCACACGGCCAGATTGCTGCACGAGTACACGGGCTTACCGTCCAACAGCACGGTGCAGGCGCCGCACTCGCCACGATCGCAGCCGATCTTCGTGCCGGTGAGTTCGAGGTGATCACGCAGAAGTTCCACCAGCGTCCAGCGATCTTCCACCTCGAGACGCCGCTCCTGGCCGTTCACCGTCACGCGGATAGTCGTTCGTGGCACTGACGTCGTATCCAGCGCGCTGGTTGGTGGATTGACTGAAGGACGCTGCGCCTCGATTGTGGGCGCCGCCGTCGCCACTGCGAACGCAGCCCCAGTCCTCTCGAGAAACGCGCGGCGGGAAATCTTTCTCTTACTCTTGTTCTTGCTCATGGCACCTTCCAGGCAAGATATTTGGGTCAAAACAGTGTCGATTCGATCCACATACTCTATGTTGCCCGGGGCGGCATGACAAGAAATCTTCACGCTCTAGCAACCGCACGGCGGATCTGTACTGGTGACCGAATACCCGGCACATGAGTTCCCGCCCTTTATTTGGAACGGCCACGGCCTCATCGGTGTCCAAACCGAAGGAGCCTAAACCGGGCTTTCTGACGGTTCTGGAAGGGTCGATGGAAAGGATGTAGTCGCGGGCTTTAGCCCGCGTTCCAGCACCAAAGCGCGACAAACGCGGGCTTTAGCCCGCGACTACATGAAACTCTGAGAATGCGGTCTAAGAAAACTGCCCGTCAAACGTTGTCCGAACGTGGGGTGGACCGGCCAACGCCAATACAGGAGACCGCCGAAGGCGGTGTACCGACAGGGCCGGCCGGTGGGCCTGACGTTCAAGGATGAGGGTCTGATGGAACAGGCATCGAAAAGCGAATGGATTGTGGCGGCGCTCAACCAGTACGAGTCGAAGCTGGTTCGGTACGCCACGTGGATCGCTGGTGACGTTGAACGCGCCCGTGAAATTGTTCAAGAAACATTTCTGAGGCTTTGTAAGGAAAAGCCCGAGCGTCTCAACAGCCATCTCCCTCAGTGGTTGTATACCGTATGCCGCAATCTGGCATTCGACGTTCGAAGGAAGGAGAACCGCATGACGCCACTCAGCGAAGCCGAAGCAGCGGCTCATCCGAGCGCTGGTCCAAGGCCGGGCGCGCTGCTCGAGCAGAAAGAAGCGATGAGCCAGGTGCTTCGTGTTTTGGAAGCGCTGCCGAAGAACCAGCGCGAGGTCATTTATCTGAAGTTCCAGTGCGACCTCAGTTACAAGGAAATCAGTGAAATTACCAACCTGTCGGTCAGCAACATCGGATTCTTGATTCACACGGCCATTCGATCCGTCCGCAAACAGATCCTGGCCAATCCGGAAGCACTGAGGAGGACCCAATGAATATTCACCCTGACGATCCAAAATGGACTGCATATGTCCTCGGCGAGCTGAGCGATGCCGAGTGCGCGGAAGTGGAGCGGGAATTGGAGTCCTCCCGCGCCGGCATGAAGCTTGTCCCAGCGTGGAGTATCCCACGATGGGTATTGCCGGGATTCGCGGCAGCAGCGGTCGGAGGTTTGATTATCGTTGGTGTCATTCTGCCGTCTCTCTTTCGGTCTCGACAGGCCCTACCACCGGCTCCGCCGGTCGGCGTCGCGGCAAATGTTTTGCAACCGCCGTCGACGCCGCCGAGCGTGCCTGCGCCGGCAACTGTTGAATATCCGAAGCAGGCGGGTCAGGCCGCGCCTGCAGTAGATCAGTTCAAGGGCGGTCCGCCGGCGGAAGTGCGGAACGAGCGCGCAGCCACGGCGCAGGAAGACGCACTGTCCCGAGAGGAATTGAAGAATGAGATCGCAGCTCAGGCTGGCGGGGCCGTAGAGACTGCGAGGAACAGCGTGCAAGGGCAACAAGGGCAACAAGGCCAGTTCGAAGGTACTTTGGGTCGCCTTTTGAAGGCGCAAAAGGAGGCGGCGCCTCCTGCTCCAGCGGCGCCTCCTCCGCCATACCCGCAGTCGTTCATAGGAGTAGGTGAAAGAGATCAAGCCAGAGCAAGTGTTGGCGTCGGAGGCGACATAGCGATACGCATTCCTATACCAGTACGCCCGGACCTCGATCGGCGGCCGCGGTTCAATACGGAAGCGTACGACCGGATCGAAGACAATCCGTTCAGGAGCGTGGCGGAGAATCCGCTGGCGACGTTCTCGATCGACGTCGATACGGCGTCGTACGCGAACGTCAGACGCTTTCTGAGTCAGAATCAGTTTCCGCCAAAAGACTCGGTTCGCATCGAAGAGCTGATCAACTATTTCACTTACGACTATCCGCAGCCCACCGGTAAGCATCCCATCGCCGTACACACTGAAGTGGCCGCGGCGCCGTGGAAGCCGGATCACCGGTTAGTGCGGATCGGTGTCAAAGCGAAGGACATCGATATGAGCCGGCGTCCGCCGACGAACCTGGTGTTTCTCATCGATGTGTCGGGCTCGATGATGCCGCCGGAAAAGCTGCCGTTGCTGAAGAGCGCATTGAAACTTCTGGTGGACAAGCTTACGGAAAACGATCGAGTTGCTATCGCCGTCTATGCGGGCAACTCCGGCTTGGTACTTCCATCCACTACAGGCGACAAGAAAGAGATCATCATCCAGACTCTGGATCGACTGGAAGCCGGCGGCTCGACAAACGGCGCGAGCGGCATTCAGCTCGCGTACGACACGGCCGTGGCGAACTTCATCCGAGGCGGCGTCAACCGTGTGATCCTGTGCACGGACGGCGACTTCAACGTCGGCATCACGAATCAGGGAGACCTGACGCGGCTCATCGAAGACAAGGCAACGAGCGGAGTCTTTCTCAGCGTGCTGGGTTTCGGCATGGGCAATCTGAAAGACTCGACCATGGAAAAGCTGGCCGACAAAGGCAACGGCAACTACGCGTATATCGACTCTCTCAACGAGGGGCGCAAGGTGCTCGTGGAGGAAATGGGCGCGACGTTGATGACCGTCGCGAAAGACGTGAAGATTCAGGTCGATTTCAACCCGGCCCAGGTGAACGCGTACCGGCTGATCGGCTACGAAAATCGCGTCCTGCGCAACGAAGACTTCAACGACGACACGAAGGACGCCGGCGACATGGGCGCCGGCCACACCGTCACGGCGCTTTTCGAAATTGTGCCGCGCGGCATTGAAATCGCATTGCCGGCAGTCGATGCGTCGAAGTACCAACAGCCGGCGGCGTTCGATCGCCGTTCAGGCAGCAATGAGATGCTCACGGTGCGAGTGCGTTACAAGCTGCCGGACGCATCCGAGAGCACGCGCTTCGATGTCCCGCTGGCCGATCGCGGCGCGTCGTTCGATTCCTCGAGTGCAGATTACCGGTTCGCCGCTGCTGTTGCGGAATTCGGAATGATCCTGCGCGAATCGCCGCACAAGGGCGCGGCCTCGCTGGACCACGTGATCAGTGTGGCGGACCGCGGCAAAGGCGCGGACAAGAACGGATATCGTGAAGAATTTGTGAAACTCGCGCGAAGGGCGCGAGCAATCAAGGAACTGAGGTAGTAGCTGCAAAAATGCCCTCCTGGAGCAAGGTAATGGTGCATTGGCGTGTAATGCACCATTATCTTGGAACAGGAAGGGTATCTCCCTCCGGAGCCTGGAGCGGGCCTGACGGACCACATCTGGGCAATCGAAGAATTAATAAGTATTCAGTATGAGTCAGGCATTACGGATCGAATTTGAACCTTCGATTGTGCGCTGGTCTCGCGTTAAGCATGGGCAGCGCTTCACGAAAGGACTTGCCACAATCTGTTTTCAGCCAGCGGAGGAATTGTATTCCGGTTGGCCGAGTCCCATTTGTGTTGTATCGGATGGCCCGTACGGACTGAGCGGTTTCCCTGGAGATCTACCAACCGCAAAAACTCTCGTCGAATGGTATGAGCCTCATGTCGCTGCTTGGTCCCAATACTCCACGCCTCAAACGACCTTATGGTTTTGGAATTCCGAACTCGGATGGGCGACGGTGCACCCACTTCTGCTGCAGCATGGCTGGGAATACCGTTGCTGTCACATTTGGGACAAAGGCATTGGGCACGTTGCTGGTAACTCGAACACCGAGACATCGCGAAAATTGCCAGTTGTGACAGAGGTCTGCGTGCAATATGTGCGACAGGCTGAGTTTCACATGGATGGAAAAATCCTGACGATGCAAGAGTGGTTGCGGCATGAGTGGCTGCGATCTGGACTGCCCCTGCGCTTAGCGAACGAGGCATGCGGTGTTCTGAACGCGGCAACTCGGAAATATCTGACAACCGACCATCTCTGGTATTACCCGCCTCCAGAGGCGTTTGAAAGAATGGCCAAATACGTTAACGCACGCGGCAAGGTCGACGGTCGTCCTTACTTCAGCCTTGACCGTAAGAACGTAGTCTCGGCCTCAACCTGGCGGCAGCTTCGCGCGAAATTCTCATGCCCAGCTGGCATCACAAACGTGTGGCGACAACCACAAGTTGCCGGAACGCAGCGGATCAATGGAACTCGTCAACGTATGAAATGGAAATACCGAAGTCTCCACGGAAGCCAAAAGCCGCTCAAGTTGATCGAGATCAGCATTCAGACATCAACAGATGAAGGCGACGTTGTATGGGAACCGTTCGGCGGCTTGTGCCCTGCCGCAATCTGTTCTGCAAGGTTAGGCCGCCGGTCCTTTAGTGCAGAGATCATTCCAGAATTCTATTCAGCCGCTATCGAACGGCTGTCTCGTTCGATGACACCACGATTGAAATTTGAGGATGCCGAATAAATCGGACAAGGCTCCAATCAAGTGCGCTAGAACACGAACTTCATCGCGAGCTGCATGATCCGTGGATCCTGAGCCGTGAGAATCTGGCCGAACTGCGGGCTGTTTCGCATTGTCGTCACCAGAGGCATTCCCGGCGCGCCGGCGCGAAAGCTGTTGGTCAGGTTAAACGCTTCGGCTCGGACTTCGACCGTTCTCCGTTCCGTAACGCGGAAGATGCGCGACAGCGCCATATCGATTTCCCAGAACCCCGGACCGGGGATGCTGGAACGGCCCGAGTTACCGAGCGTACCCAGGGCCGGCTGGGCGAACGCTGCGGGATTGATCCAGCATGATGGGCGGGGATTGTCACACAGCGGGTTTTCGAGAATCTGATTGGGCCGCTGATTATTGGAGCCGCTCAACTGAAAGTCGATGCCCGTCGTCACCGTCTGGAAGGCGCCGGACAAAACGCGGTAGCTCGACGATAGCTTCCAATCGGATCCGACCATCCGCAGGGTCTTGTTGCTGAACCGTGGCGCCTCGACAACGGCTGAGAAACTCGCAATATGCCGGCGGTCCAGCGCCTGGGTCCCGTCGAGAGTAGGTGTCTGGCAATTGCCGCGGTCGAACCGCCGATTGTTGGGATCCAGCAGACCCGCGCCTGCGCCGCCGACACTCGACGCTTGCGTGATATCACCGATGCAGTGCGACCACGTGTAATTGGCATTGAGGCTGACGCCATGGCTGAGACGCTCTTGCAGGGAGAGAAGCAGCCCGTTGTAGCTGACCGTCCCGCCCGATTCATACTGATCGACGTAGCCGAGGAATTGGCCTTCCCGCGGGTTTCGCAGATAAGCCAGACGGCGCTGATTTGTATTCGTTGTCGAGTTGCAGCCCGTGGTCACGCCAGCCGGGCAATTGAACGGGCCTGGCACGAGCACTGCCGGGTTGAGCTGTTCGCTCACCCAGAGGTGCGCGGTTTCGCTGCCCACGTACGTTGCCGAAACCAGCCAGCTACTTCCAATCTGCCGCTGAAGACCGAGGTTCCACGAATAAACCGTCGTGGCCTTGGCGTCCGGTTGCTCCGCGACGAAGGAGCCGAACTGCACGAACGGCGCGTTGGAGTCAAAGCTGCCCGGGAATGGGTTCCCTCCCGCGACAGTGGAAAAGGGATCGGCGAAATTGAGCGGGCCCGGAGGCTGAACCGTGTTCCCAAACGGTGGTGCTGTGGCGGGTGTGGACATGATCATGAGGTTCGGAAAATCATACGACATGCCGAACGAAGCTCGGATAGACGTCCTGCCGTCGCCTCTCGGATCGAACGCCAGTCCCATTCTCGGCGCGAATTGGTTGTATCGGTTCTGAACGCCCGTCTTGCCTGTGAACCCGGGGTCGCCTGCATAGAGAAGACCGGCCGGAGCATTCTTGAACACCGTGCTGCGAACGCCTTGATTGAATCGGTCAAAACTGAAGTTATACACTGCGCCGTTATTGAGCCCCTGGGGCAGGAATGGCTCCCACCGCAAGCCCACGTTAGCTGTGAGCCGCCGGGAGACCTTCCAGGTGTCCTGCCCATACAGCCCGTAATACCACTTGTACGTGAAGACCGTGTTCGGCAAGCCTTGTGTCAAAGTACCCAACCGGCCTAGCAGAAAGTCCGACATACCGGCGCCCGAGGCGACTCCGTTGAATCCGAAGGCAGCGGCGGAAAAGACGTTCGCTTTTTGACTGTGCTGGTATTTGAAGGCCGAGAAGCCGAAGCCGAACTGATGCGAGCCTCGGACCAGGCTTACGTCGTCGGACAGTGTGTAGTATGTCGGGATGAAGGAGGCCTCGATGGCGGTACCCACACCGACGTTCGGTCCGCCCGTGACTGTAAGCACCGTTTGGTGCGGCACGAAGCAGTAGATCTTTACACCGATGTCACAACCCGAAAAGTAATCGTCGTTGTAGCGGTGAACCGCCACTCGATTCGCCGCCAGGCGAAAAGTGTTCACGGTGGTGGGAGTCAAAACGTAGGTATGGCCAATCGCGGCCGACTGCGCCAGATTGTCGAGGCCGCCCTGGACCGTGTCCAGTATGTTCTGTGAAAGAGAGAACGCTGGAGGCAACAAATAGGTCGTGGCCATGTACCGGCCGAATAGTGTCTGCTTCTGGCTAATCGTGTAGTCCACGCGGCCGAGACCCTGAGCCTCATTGATCTTCGTCACTGGTCCAAAAGAAACTTGGCCGCACGGGCCAACGGCATCCGGGAACTTCTTCACGATGGCCAATGCCTGAGGACTGAACTGGCTCACCGGAATCTGATTATTGGGATAATTAGCGCCCGTGCCCGGGTCTCTCAGTTGAGGGAAGTTGCAGCCGCTGAAGTCTCCCGCGAGCATGCGGGTAGTCGGAACGAAACCAGGCCGGTCGGCTGGGTCCGACCGGGTTTTGGTTCCCTGATAGCCCGCGAAAAAGAAAAACTTGTCTTTGACGATCGGCCCGCCTATGGTGCCGCCGTACTGATTGCGCTTCAGCGTGTCGCGCCGGGGGGCGAAAAAGTTCCGGGCGTTCATCTTGCCATTACGAAAGAACTCAAACAAGTCGCCATGGAAGGCATTCGTGCCCGACTTGACGACCACGTTGACCGCCGCCGCCGAGTGCAAGCCGTTCTGCGCCGTGAGCGTGCTGGTCTCGACTTTGAACTCCTGCAATGCATCCGGGAATGGAAAAGGAAGATTCACCGCGTCAAACGGGTTGTTATGAAGCGCCCCATCTAGAAAGTAAGTAACTCCATTGAGCTGCCCACCGGCGACGGAGAAGTTCAGACCGCCCGGGAAACCCGCGGTGCCGGCCCTTCCCGCCGGAATCACGGCGCCGGCCAACCCAATCAGTTCGACTGCGTTGCGCCCGTTGAGCGGCAGTTCCAAAATACGCTGGTTTTCGATGACGCCTCCGACGCTCGTGGTCTGAGTTTCGACGGGGGAGGCGTTGGCTTCGACCTGAATCTGCTCGCTCACCGCGCCAACCTGCAGCGAGATATTAATGGTCGGATTGGTGGCCACTTGAAGCACAATGCCCGTCTGCACATAGGTCGTGAATCCGGCCCTGCTGACCTCGAGGCGATAAGGTCCAATCGGCAGGTTGGACAGGACGTAGGTCCCGTCCTCGCTGCTGGTCACGGTGCGGATCGCGCCCGTGTCGGTCTGCGTCGCTTTCACCTCGGCGCCGCCGATCGCGGCGCGGGTGGCGTCCTGCACAACACCTTGGATCTGAGACGTGCCTTGCGCCCAAAGGGAAATGCTGCTCAAGGCGAGAACAATAACGAGACACGCAAGTTTCATTCTGGAGACCCCTCTCACTATCGCGGCTCCTTCCACGACCTTTTCGCTGCATGTATTCCTTTTCCGGTCGAAGACTGTAACACCGTTTTCCGCAAAGTGCGATCCGTGAGGCGGCGCGGAGGTTGGAATCGGAAGCTTTCTGGTAAACTATCTCGGTCAGCCCGATATCGCGGGCTTCACGCGTTCTTCCTGCCCGTGATCTGCTACTTGTACGTCTTGTTCTACGGACTCAGAGGCTCAACGCCGAATAGCGAACGGTACGCAAACGACCCCGGAAACGCATGAAGGAGGATGGGCAATGCTACTCGCCGGTGACATTGGTGGGACAAAAACAGACCTCGCGATCTTTTCGCACCAAGCCGGGCCGAATTCACCGCTCGTTCAAGGTGAGCTGCATAGCGCCGATTATCCGAGTCTACAGGCGCTGGTGACAGAGTTTCTTAAGAAGGTACAGATGCCCGTCGAGAGAGCCTGTTTTGATGTTGCCGGACCGGTCATCGACGGGCACGTGAAGATCACGAACCTGCCTTGGGTCATGGATGAAGCTTCACTTGCGAAAGATCTCAATCTCAAATCCGTCCGTCTGATGAACGACCTGGAAGCAGTCGCCCGGGCGATCCCGCTTCTACGCCCGAGCGATGTGAACACATTGAATGCCGGACAACCGGTTCCGAAGGGCGCCATCGCGGTCGTGGCGCCGGGGACTGGCCTGGGCGAATCATTTCTGACTTGGGATGGATCGAAGTATGTTTCTCACGGCTCCGAAGGCGGGCACGCAGATTTTGCCCCGACCGATGAGCGACAGATCGGCCTGCTCCGATACATGCTTGCGCGCTTCGATCACGTAGGTATCGAGCGGGTCTGTTCAGGAATTGGGATTCCGAACATTTATGAATACCTGCGTGACATCGAACACATGCCGGAGAGTCCCAAAATCGCTCAGTTGATCGCCGTCTCGAAAGATCGAACTGCTGCCATCGTTGAGTCCGCCGTGAACCCGGAAAATCCCAGCAAATTATGCGGGGCCACCGTGGACATGTTCATTTCGATTCTGGCGAGTGAGGCGGCCAATCTGGCATTGAAGGTCCTGGCGACCGGCGGCATTTACCTGGCGGGTGGCGTCCCTCTGCACATGCTGAGAGTGCTCGGAGGACCAGGCTTCATGGAATCTTTTAAGCGGAAGGGACGTTTCGTTGAGCTAATGAAACATATTCCGGTTCACATTATCCTCATTCGCGCTGCATTGGTTGGAGCTGCCGCATACGGGCTGGAGAGTTTTAAGGAGGAATCATAACGATGGACCGCGTGAGCGAAGAACTTCGCATCATTTACGTGGCTAGACACGGTGAAACGGCCTGGAGTCTAACCGGCCAGCACACAATAAAGCGCTCTTGAAGCGAAAGGAGCAGGAGCATGGCCGCACGCATCCAACCCAACATGAAACACACGGCGGTCAAGCGCCAGGCGTGGAAAGCGCTCGAGTCGCACTATAAAAAGGTCTCAACGCTCGATTTGCGACGGCTTTTCGCAGAAGATCCGACGCGCGGTGACCGGATGGCGGTCGAGGCGGTAGGCCTCTACCTGGACTACTCCAAGAATCGCGTGACTGACGATACCCTCAAGCTCCTGCTTCAGCTAGCCGAGGAGTCCGGCCTGCCGGCGCGAATCGACGCGATGTTTCGCGGGGAGAAGATCAATATCACCGAGAAGCGTGCGGTGTTGCATGTGGCGCTACGCGCCCCGAAAGGAGCGTCCATTGTCGTAGATGGAGAAGATGTGGTGCCGAAAGTCCATGCGGTGCTCGACAAGATGGCTGATTTCTCAGACCGCGTGCGGAGCGGGGCGTGGAAAGGTCATACCGGAAAACGCATTCGCAACGTCGTTAACATCGGGATTGGTGGCTCTGATCTCGGGCCGGTGATGGCCTACGAGGCGCTCAAAGCGTACAGCGAGCGGGCCATGACGTTCCGGTTTGTTTCCAATATTGATGGCACCGACTTCGCTGAAGCAGTGCGTGATCTCGACCCGTCAGAGACGCTCTTCATCGTCTCTTCGAAAACCTTCACAACTCTGGAGACAATGACCAATGCTCACACCGCGCGCACCTGGTCGCTCGCCCGGCTCGGCGGTGATCAAGAGTCCGTCGCGAAGCATTTTGTCGCCGTCTCGACGAATGCGGCGGAAGTATCGAAGTTCGGCATTGATACCGCCAATATGTTCGAGTTCTGGGATTGGGTCGGCGGTCGCTACTCCATGGATTCGGCGATCGGCCTCTCGACGATGGTCGCCATTGGCCCGGATCACTTCCGCGCCATGCTGGACGGGTTCCACCAGATGGATGAGCATTTTCGCACCACACCCTTTGGACGTAACCTGCCTGTGCTGATGGGTCTGCTTTCGGTTTGGCATAACGACTTTTTTGGCGCGCAAACTGTTGCCGTCTTGCCCTATGAACAGTACCTGAAGCGATTCCCGGCGTATCTGCAGCAGTTGACGATGGAGAGCAACGGCAAGCATGTCACGCTGGATGGAACCGTGGTCACTCGCCAAACTGGCCCCATCTACTGGGGAGAGCCGGGAACGAATGGGCAGCACTCGTTCTATCAGTTGATACATCAAGGTACCCGGCTGATCCCTTGCGACTTCATCGCATTCGCGAAACCACTCCATCCGCTCGGTCGCCATCACGACATGCTCCTGGCCAATGTGTTCGCTCAGACCGAGGCCCTGGCTTTCGGCAAGACGCCCGACGAAGTGAAGGCGGAAGGCACACCGGATTGGCTCGTGCCGCACCGAGTCTTCGAAGGTAATCGGCCATCGAACACGATTCTGGCCGAGCGGCTCACGCCGGAAACCCTGGGCAAACTCGTGGCTCTTTACGAGCACTCCGTCTTCACCCAGGGCACGATCTGGAACATTGATTCGTTTGACCAATGGGGTGTCGAACTCGGCAAGGTACTGGCGCAACGCATCATTCCGGAACTTGAGAGCAAGGCAGAGCCCAAGCTGGACCATGACAGCTCGACCAACAGCCTGATCCGTCGCTACCGAAAGATGAAGGAGCATTATGAAGACAATCGGCTATGACAAACCGCTTTACATGGATGAAGCGACCGCCCCGTTGGCAGTTGCTGCCGGAGCGAACGTGCCCGTTTCCGGATCGGCGATCTTTGCCGCAGGCATAGGTGTGTGGGCCGCCCTGCAGCGGTTGCGCAGCGCGATCAACTTGCGGCCCGCACTAACTCTGCGAAGTCGATAACGATTTCTTTGGAAGAAGGAGAGCTTATGCAACTTGGAATGATAGGGCTCGGCAGGATGGGCGCCAACATGGTGCGGCGCCTGATTCGGAATGGCCACAAATGCGTGGTCTTCGACAGATCGGCGAAAGTGGTGAGCCAGTTAGTCGAGGAAAAGGCGGTGGGAGCAGCCTCGCTTGCAGACCTCGTCAAGAAGCTCGAGAAGCCGCGGGCCGTTTGGCTGATGGTTCCCGCAGCAGTGGTGGACGAGACCATTGTCGGCCTTCTACCCCAACTCGACGCGGGTGACGTCCTCATCGACGGCGGGAATTCTTATTATGTCGACGACATCCGACGCGCAAAGGAACTGGCACCGAAGCGTATCCATTATGTGGACGTAGGCACGAGCGGCGGTGTATGGGGCCTGGAACGCGGTTACTGCATGATGATTGGCGGTGAAAAGGACGGGGTCAAACGGCTGGACCCAATCTTCTCAACGCTGGCGCCGGGTGTGGGCGGCATACCGCGTACGCCGGGACGCGAGAAGCCTGACGGGACCTCCGCTCTAGGCTACCTGCACTGCGGTCCAAGCGGCGCCGGCCATTTGCCGAGACCACGCCCTTGCGCAATCCCGAGCATTATCAGTACGACCTCGATCTGTCCGACATTGCGGAGGTGTGGCGGCGCGGCAGTGTGATCGCATCCTGGTTGCTTGATCTCACGGCCGCAGCTTTGCACGAGGACCCCACTCTTTCGAATTTCGCAGGACGTGTATCGGACTCGGGCGAAGGCCGCTGGACGATCAAGGCCGCAATCGATGAGGCGGTGCCGGTTCCTGTTCTGACCTCAGCTCTGTTCGAGCGATTCGAGTCACGGGGCGAAGCGGAGTTTGCGGACAAACTCTTGTCCGCCATGCGGTATCAATTCGGTGGACACCTGGAGAAAGCGGCCGAGAACGTCATAGGCTGAAGGGACATAGATACGAAAGCCACCTGCAACAAGACGAGAGTATGACAAGGAGATGCCGATGAGCGTCGCGCAAGCTATTAACTCTTTGACCGACTCGAAACTGGATCAACTGTGCGTCAACACCATTCGCACGCTCTCAATTGATGCAGTGCAGCAGGCCAAGTCCGGACACCCGGGCACGCCGATGGCACTCGCACCGCTGATCTATACAATATGGAATCGGGTCCTCCGGTTCGATCCGCAGGATCCGATCTGGCCCAATCGTGATCGCTTCGTACTGTCCAACGGCCATGCTTCGATGTTGCTCTGGTCGGCGCTCCATCTCAGCGGCACACGGGCAGTGAACGCCGGCTATGAAACGCTGGGACAGCAGTCGGTGACGCTCGATGACATCCGGCGGTTCCGCCAACTCGACAGCAAGGCGCCCGGGCACCCCGAGTACCACTGGGTGTCGGGCGTCGAGACGACGACGGGTCCACTGGGACAAGGAGTCGCCACAAGCGTTGGCATGGCGATCGCGGAGAAGTGGCTGGCAAGTCAATACAACCGGCCGGGCTTCGAGATCTTCGACTACAACATTTATGCCATTTGTGGTGATGGCTGCCTGATGGAGGGCGTGGCGTCGGAAGCAGCGTCGCTGGCCGGCCACCTGGGTCTCGACAATCTCTGCTGGGTTTACGACAACAACCACATCACGATTGAGGGGAGCACCCGCCTCGCGTTCAGTGAGGACGTCGCGGCACGGTTTCTGGCATATGGATGGAACGTGCTGAGAGTCGGCGACGCCAACGACATCGATCGCATCGAGCACGCGCTAGACATCTTCCGAGAGACGAAGGGGCGGCCCACGTTCATTGTTCTGGACACCCACATCGGGTACGGCTCGCCGCACAAGCAGGACACTGCCGCGGCTCATGGTGAGCCGCTCGGCGATGAAGAGGTGCGGCTCACGAAACGCAGCTACGGGTGGCCTGAAGAGGAAAAATTTCTTGTGCCGGATGGCGTCTATGATCACTTCGTGGCCGGCATTGGCGCACGAGGCGCAAGTCTACGGCGTGAATGGATGGGACTGGTCGAATCCTATCGATCGCAGTATCCCGGGCTGGCAAACGAAATCGAACTGATGCAGCGACGGGAACTCCCCCCGGGGTGGGATCGTGACCTTCCTGTCTTCCCAACCGACGCCAAGGGTATTGCCGGGCGAGACGCCTCGGGCAAGGTTCTAAATCTCCTCGCACAAAACATTCCATGGCTTCTCGGTGGATCCGCGGATCTCGGGCCATCGAACAAGACGACGCTGACGTTCACCGGCGCAGGAGATTTCCAAGCGGACAGCCCGGGCAAGAACCTGCATTTCGGTATTCGCGAGCATGCGATGGCCGCGATTGTCAACGGACTCTCGTTGTCCAAAATTCGGGCCTTCGGCGCAACGTTCTTCATCTTCAGCGACTACGCGCGACCTGCAATCCGGCTCGCCGCGCTCATGGAACTGCCCGCGATTTTCGTGTTTACGCACGATGCGATGGGAGACGGAGAAGACGGCCCTACCCATCAACCGGTCGAGCATCTGGCATCCTTGCGTGCGATACCCGGGCTGATCACGTTGCGCCCCGGCGATGCCAACGAAGTCGTCGAGGCTTACCGTTACGTGATGCAGTTACGCCACCAGCCTGCGGCGCTGGTGTTGTCACGCCAGCCGCTACCAACTCTCGATCGCCGCAAGTACGCGCCAGCCTCCGGCGTCGCGCACGGCGCCTACGTGCTCGCCGATACTGCTGGCGGAAATCCCGAAGTGATCATCATCGCCTCGGGCAGCGAAGTCAGTCTGGCGGTTGAGGCCCATGAGAAGCTGCTTGCCGAAGGCATTCTTTCGCGGGTGGTGTCGATGCCGTCCTGGGAGATTTTCGACCACCAGGCACAGGAGTATCGTGAGAGCGTTCTCCCATCGAACGTGAAGGCGCGTGTTGCAGTGGAGCAGGCCTCCACCTTTGGGTGGGAACGATATGTTGGTTCCTCAGGTCAGATCATCGGCATGAAGACGTTCGGGGCTTCGGCGCCACTCAAAGAATTGCAGCGGAAGTTCGGGTTCGAACCGGACCATGTGATCGCGGCCGCCAAGAAGCAACTGGGCAGGTTTTAATCCGGATGAAAGGAATTTCTATGACTCGGGAAGTTTCCGCAAATTCCGCCAAGCTCACCATTTCTTCCCGGCCCCTCTCCCCGGAAGAACTCCGCAAAATGAATGATTACTGGCGTGCGGCGAATTATCTCTCCGTCGGACAGATTTACCTGTACGCCAATCCCCTACTGCGCGAGCCGCTGAAACTCGAGCATGTCAAACCCCGCCTGCTGGGACACTGGGGAACGACTCCCGGACTGAATTTCATCTATGTCCATTGCAATCGGGTGATCAAGAAATTCGATCTGAATATGATTTATATCTGCGGGCCGGGGCACGGAGGTCCGGGTATGGTGGCGAATACCTACCTGGAGGGCACCTACACGGAGCTCTACTCACACATTCAGCAAAATGAAGAAGGCCTGAGAAAACTCTTTAAGCAATTCTCATTTCCTGGGGGAATCCCCAGTCATGCAGCCCCGGAAACCCCAGGCTCTATCCATGAAGGGGGAGAACTGGGTTATGCGCTGGTGCACGCCTACGGCGCAGTCTTTGACAACCCTGACCTTGTAGCCTGCTGCGTCGTTGGTGACGGCGAGAGCGAGACGGGGCCGCTCGCCGCCAGTTGGCATTCCAACAAGTTTCTGAATCCTGCGCGCGACGGGGCCGTGCTTCCTATCCTTCATCTGAACGGCTACAAAATCGCGAATCCGACCGTTCTTGGACGTCTCAGCGATGACCAATTGATGCACCTCTTCACCGGATACGGTTACAAACCCTATTTTGTCGAAGGGCACGAACCGGAAGCCATGCATCAACTGATGGCGGCGACCCTCGATACGGTGGTCAAAGAGATTCGCGCGATTCAGGGAGAGGCCCGCGCCAAAGGATCGGCTACACTTCCCACCTGGCCCATGATCATTCTGCGCAGCCTGAAAGGGTGGACGGGGCCGAAATTCGTGGACGGCAAACCCGTCGAAGGGACGTGGCGCGCGCACCAGGTGCCGGTGGACGATCTCGAGCGCCATCCGGAACGCCTGACGATTCTCGAAAACTGGCTGAAGAGCTACCAGCCCGAAACGTTGTTCGACGACAGCGGGAGACTGATTCCGGAATTGGCGGAACTGGCGCCCACCGGCGATCGGCGCATGGGCGCGAATCCCCACGCCAACGGTGGCTTGCTGCTGAAGGAACTCGTGATGCCCGACTTCCGAACCTACGCCATACCGATCGCAAAGCCAGGCACAGAAACAGCGGAATCCACCAGAGCTCTGGGCGCCTTTTTGCGCGACGTGATGAAACTGAACCAGGAAGCCGGGAACTTCCGGGTGTTTGGGCCCGACGAGACCGCGTCCAATCGGCTCGATGCTTTATATCAGGTGACGGATAAAGAATGGATGGAACCGTTGTTACCTACCGATGATCACCTGTCGCCAGATGGGCGTGTCATGGAAGTCTTGAGTGAGCACATGTGCCAGGGCTGGCTGGAAGGTTATCTGCTGACCGGACGCCATGGTTTCTTCTCCTGCTACGAAGGCTTCATTCATATCGTCGACTCGATGTTCAATCAACATGCGAAA
>QHXC01000151.1 GCA_003222815.1 Acidobacteriota bacterium
CGCATGGGTCACAAGCCGGGGAGGGAAAACGCACAATGAATACACAGTACACAGCGCTCGCCACCATCGCCGCTTCTCTGTTGCTAGCGGGCACGACTCGCGCGCAGTGGTTGAACTATTCGACGCCCGGAATTCCTCGTCTCCCCGACGGCAAACCGAACCTGTCGGCGCCGCCGCCGCGGACGGCAGATGGAAGGCCCGATTTGTCTGGTATTTGGGCGGTCGAATGCAATGTCTATGGGCGCGATGCGTGCTTCACCCGAAGCCTATTCTTCGATCTGGCCAAGGACCTGAAACCGGAGGATGTGGAGATGACGCCGTGGGCGGCAGCAATCCAAGCGCAGCGTGAGAGCCGCGATCATGTCGACGATCCGTACGGCTATTGTCTGCCTCCGGGCGTGCCTCGGATAGATTATTCGGGCGGCGCGTTCAAAGTGCTTCACACGCCGGGCGTCACGGCGTTCCTTTACGAGACGTTAGTCGGCATGATTTTCCGTCAGGTGTTTACGGATGGACGACTTCTTCCAGCGTCGAGCGAACCGACGTGGTTAGGGTACTCGGTGGGCCGGTGGGACGGCGACACCTTCGTCGTCGATACGAATGGCTTAAAGGACGGCGGCTGGCTGGATACCCGGAAGGGCCGTCCGCACAGCGACGCGTTACGCGTCACCGAGCGGTTCCGGCGCACGGACTTCGGCCACATGGAACTCACCATCACGATCAACGATCCCAAGGCTTACGTGAAGCCATGGACCGCCAAGACCATGTTGAATCTGCTGCCGGATACCGAACTGTTGGAAGCTTTCTGCGACGGCCACGACAAGACGATGGAGCACCGGCGCATCACGCCTCCGCTACCCGAGCCACCTAGTCCGGCCATCCCCGGAGCGAGCAAGTGAGACAGGATACGCCCAGGGCAAGGTCCTCCCCGCTAGCGGCCATCTTCGCGAGAGAAAAAGTAAAAGCGGAACGGACCCTCACGAAAGACCGTTGGAGCTTCCAGCCCGGCGACACTCAGGGCATTCTCAAAGGACGGACCTGGTGAAAGAAAGATTCAGATTGAGTTGTCCCGGCCGGATCAATGTATTTCGCCCTACATTGCCAAAGAACCCCGCGGGTTGGACGACAAAGTTCGAAGGGTCGAAATAACGTTCAGGGGTCCAGTGATCGAGCACCGGATTGTTGTTTCCGCCGGGGCGAAGGTCTGGTCTCTCATTACAGCTTTGCGCCGCACAGCCGGATTGGCGCGGAGTCATTTGGATGTTGATGGGCAGGCCGCTGCGGATGGTATTGGTCCCGTTCACGGACCAGCCCCCCAGCAGGTAATTGAACGGGCCACTCGACTGGCTCCCCCAACGACGGCCGGACCCGAACGGCAACTCGTAGCTGTAGGCAAAAATGAAGTTGTGCTGAACATGAAGCGAGGAAAGGCCCCTCTCGGAAGAAAGATCCCGCCCGTTGTAAACTGCGAAGCTGGCCGCGCCGGCGATCTGTTCCGCACCCTTGATTCCAGCTCCTCCTCCATCATCGATATTACGCGACCAGGTGTAGGAGGCATTGAATGCCAGACCGCCGCGCGAACGCCTCTCCACAACCAGTTGGAGAGCGTTGTAAATCTGATCGCCAATGGGAGCGACGTAGCGATACGAGGTGAAATTCGGGTTGGGCACTTGCGCATCCGGCGGAGTGAACTGCCGGCCGTCTCGAATGACTGTCGGCTTCTGGTTGGGGTTGTAAATCGCAAACAGGTTCACGCCTCGTGTGCCCACGTAATTCGCTTTGACCACCAAGGTTTGCCCCACTTGCCTCTCCAGCGAAAGCGTCCACTGCAACGTGTAAGGAATCTTAGCCTCTAATGGCATCATTAAAGGTTCCCCGGCGGACCCCACCAAGTTGGGATCCGCAAAGGGAGACGGGAACTTCAAGTCCGGCCGGTTGACGGTAAATCGCTTCGAAAAAGGAGGAGCCTCGAGGGCCAATTGGTAGATGTAGGCCAGCGGCATTTCCTTAAACACACCAAACCCGCCGCGAAGGACAGTCTTTTGATCGGAAAACGGGGTCCAGGCCAGTCCTACTCGGGGAGAAAAACCTTTGAGGCCGTCGGTGATCCCAAAGAGGGGATCCTTTTTGGTCAACAGGACGAAGTCTTTATCTCGATAAATGTCTTTCAGCACGGCCAACTTTCCATTGACTTCCCTGGGGGAACGAACCCCCTCCCAGCGCAGACCCAGGTTGACCGTCAGATTCGGTCGCGCCTTGAAATCATCCTGGAGATAGGCAGCCCCATAGCTTTGTCTCCAGCCACGGTACACGTCCGCCTTCTGGCTGCCCGGCATCGTGAAACCTAAAAGCTGAGTCGTATTGCGAGGATTGTTGGTCAGAAAGTTCTCAATGGTGTCCCATGTGAAGGTTCCTCCATAGACCCACGGTTCGTTCAAATGGTTCATTTGATACCGCTTGAAGTTAGCGCCCAGCGCAATCGAGTGCCGCCCTTTGTTGATCATCAACGAATCATCGTAATCAAAGGTGTTGTCCACAAAGACCGCCGGACCGCTCAGATTGGGACCAATGGTCATGCCACCCCCGCTGCCGCCGTAAAAGTTAATGCCTGGTATGGAATAGAGTCCCATCGGGACGCCTTTGACCGGCGAAAGCCGGGGGTCCAGACCGGGCGCGTTCGGGAACTGGTCTCCACCCTGCGTGTAGTTATAAAACAGGTGATCGTTGCGCCGGGTGAAGCCAACCCTGAAGGTATTCAGCACGGAAGGACTAAGAACATGTGTTTCCGAGATAGTCGCCAGCACATAGCCCCCCACTTGGAAACCGGTAAAAGGCTTCGGCGTCAATAAAAGGTACTGATCGGTGCGGGTACTCTGATCTTTGGTGAAGCGGCCAAACAGGCTGTCCTTTTGCGAAAGTTGTTGGTCCATCCGCACGATGCCGTAGTTCTCATCGGCCTGCCAGCGGGGGACAGCGGTGTAGTCGGCCACCCCCGCGCTCCGATAGAGACCATTGGGCAAAGGCAACAGATTCATGACAGCGACGATGTTCGGATCCACCGGCAAGGTCTGCGTGACGACGGCCTCCGCTCGGGAGCATCCGGTCCGCCCCGCCGGGCAGCCTGTGATTCTACCTTGACGGGTCTCGGGGGTGAGCAGAGTGCCGAGGAAACTCGTTCCGGCACTCTGGCGGACCCCTTCATAGTTCAGGAAGAAAAAGGTGCGATCCTTTCGAATCGGTCCCCCTAACGCAGCCCCGAACTGGTTGCGCTTCAACGGCGCCTTGGGGAGTCGCGGGTCCAGGAAATAATCTCGGGCGTCCAGCTTCTCGTTCCGCAGAAACTCAAAAAAACTTCCGTGAACACTGTTGTTTCCCGACTGTGTTACCGCATTGACCACACCGCCCGATGCCCGGCCATATTGCGCTCCATAGTTGTTCTGCAAGAGCACGAACTCCCGGATCGCCTCCACGCCTAACTGCAGTCCCAAAACGCTGCTTGCCGGCATTCCTTCCGACGGCGTCGAAATCTCCATGCCGTCTAACAGAAATGTGGACTGCTGCGGTTTCGTCCCACCGATGGAACGCCGCGCGGCGCTTCCACCGCCGGTGTATACCGCCTGGGTGGGAGCCGCTGCGATTTCCAAATCCGAGGTGACGCCTGGCTGGCTGCCCGTCAAATCCGCGAAACTGCGGCCATTCAGCGGCAGTTCCCGCATCGCGCGCTGATCCACCAGAGCAGCGACCGTAGCATTGGCCGTTTGAACCAGCGGCGCTTCGCCCGTCACCGTGACTGTCTCGCCAATAGTGCCGACCTGAAGAGTGAAATCCACCACGGCCTCCCGGCCAACTGTCAAGATGATGCCGCTCCGGATCACTCTCTGGAAACCGGCCGCCACTACAGTGACCTCGTAGCTGCCCAGTACCAGTTCCGGAGCCCGGTAGCGCCCGCTCTCATCGGTGGTTACCGTTCGGTTAAGTCCCTTCTCTAGACTTTTCAGGTTTACGGTGACCCCGGGCACAACGGCTCCGGTGGAGTCGGTAACCGTCCCGGAAATCGTGCCAGTGGTTACCTGAGCTACAGCAATCGCACTAAAGAAGAAACCACACACGAATGCGTTTGCCCAAAGCGTCAGTCTTTGCATTTAGAAGACTCCTTTCTCTTTTGAGTATCACAGGACAAGCAGAAATTACCTGGCTCACCGGCCATGCACTTTCAGGCGGTCTATTTATGGGTGGAGCGGATTATAGGCGGAATCTCACTGGAAAGCCAAGCGACGCAACTCCCGGAACAGGCAAAAGTCACGGTCTGGGAGAGTCTATTTTCCAAACGCCGTGGGAAGCCGTACTATTGACTATTCAGCATGACTACATTGGAAACCGAACGACTCTTGTTGAGGATGTGGGAACCCGGCGATTTCGAAGCCTATGCCGCCATGTCGGCCGAACCTGAAGTCATGCGGTTCCTCAGCCACGACGGCAAACCGCTGTCGCGCTTTGAAGCGTGGCGCAGTTTTGCTGCGCAGGTGGGACACTGGAAACTGCGGGGTTTTGGCATGTTTGCCGTCGTGGAGCCGACGAGCGGCGACCTCGTTGGCCGCATTGGACCATGGCAACCCGAGGGTTGGCCGGACTTTGAAATCGGCTGGACGCTCGGTGGAAAATATTGGGGGCGTGGCTATGCGACGGAAGCCGTCAAGGCGTGCATCACATACTCGTTTACAGAATTGCGCCGGTCGCATCTCATCAGTATCATCGATCCTGACAACATCCGGTCGATCCGGGTTGCGGAGCGAGTCGGAGAACAGCTGGAGGGTACGGTGGCGCTACCGCACCTGCCAAACAGGACGCTACTGCAGTATGGCCTCTACCGCCAAGACTGACGTTTCTGTTCAATAAAAAATAGTGTTCTTCGTGTGATGGCGCGGGAATTGACGCGCTCCCGGCGCTTTGCCGCTCCGCCACAGGTAATATCCAAGGTCGAGGGATGTAACCGCGGCTCTCACAGCAGACACAATCCACTCACATGCGACTAATGCCACTGAACGCAGTTCCGCTTCTGTCGGGCCACGCTCCAGCGGCGTCCGCTGTTCGTGAATCGCCAGGGACAAGGCGGGCGACAAGCGCAGCACGCCATGGTAGGCCAACACAGCAGGAATCACGTTGTCCACGGCCGCAACCGCATGGTGAAAGTCTTTGGACACCGTGTAGATTGGATCGTGGTGTCCGGCCAGACGGCGGATCTCTCCAACAGCCAGCGTGGCCTTTTTCACCAGCACCACGCGCGATCCGTCATGCAGGGCTCCCTGGTCATTGAATGCCGGAAAGTGATTGGCCAACTGCCGAACCAGGGTCGCTGCCGGTGACCGTGCCCCGTCCGGCGTTGCCAGGACCTTTCGACAAAATGCAGCGAAATCGTTCATCCCCAGGCGGTCGAGTATCGCTCCCGCCTGGTGCAACACAGTGACCAATTGCCGCACGAACTCCTCAAGTTCCGGATTGTTCGGTAACCGGAACGCCTGTCGGATTTCCGTCGTGCTGGTGCGCTTGAGCCGGGACGCATGAAGCGGCCCTTCACTTCGCAAATTGCGAACCCCGAGCGTGACGGTCTTGGATGCACCTCTGCCACAGAGCCTGTGTAGCTCATAACGAAAGCCATGCCCGAACTGCAGCAGACTGAATACGAGGGCAAAATTGATGGCGCCATCGACGTCAAGGAAATGGTCGGGCATGATGTCGCAGTTCTCGCCCATGGATCCTTTCATAACGTCCCGTACTGCTTCGAGGTCCAACTGTGCGGAAAAAGACTGCAGCTTTTCCTCGTCGATCCAGACGTCTCTTGCCACCCGCACGGCATGGAGACACGATAAACGCGCGATCGCAAAGGGATCGCCATCGATCCGCGGTGTCTCGGCCATCCCCCACTGTAGTGCAACCTGATCACTTTCCATGGCCACCACCACTGAGCGTATGCGTTCGGATAGGCTTGTGATGAACTAACGGTTTGCCTGCGGCGCAACGGCGGACTCATGACAGCAGTAGGCATCCGAGGACAAGGATCATGGGATCTAGCGTCTCGCCGCCGGGCAGCGGCTCTTGTCCTCGGATGCCCCAGTTTTACGGAAGCAAGGCGGTGATATTTCGCTTCGGCACTTGTCCGACCGGTATGCGAGTCACCTCTTTCAACGCATTAATATCGATGACGGACACCGAGTTCGATTGGGCGTTGGCCACGTAGGCCATTTTGCTGTCGGGTGTGAGCGTCACCCAGTCCGGGGCCCTGCCGACGTCAACCGATCCCAAAAGCTTCAAATCGGGAAGCGAGTACATGTAGACCGCACTGTTGAGCCTGCTATTGACCACGAGGGTCTTTCCGTCGGCAGTGACGGCCAGGCCGTGGGACGTATTGCCGCCTCCCAGGAATGGAACCTTGCCGGCGGCCAGCTTCGGGAGCTCGATCCGAGTGACTTCCTTGTGCGTCGCGAAATCAACGACCGCAAACCCGTTGAGCTCGGAAAGCTGGGCGAAAATTCGTTTGGTTGAGCCATCCGGGTTCTTTTCGAACGCCATTGGACGCACTCCAAGGTCGAAGTCCAACACCCAGGCGGGCTGCTCGGTCTGGGCGTCGATGACGGTGATGCTCTTTCCTACTACGGAACCGGCGACCACATACCGGCCGTCCGGTGTGACATAGGTGTTGTGCACGTTCCCCTTCACAGGAATACTCTTGACCCTCTGCAGCGAGGTCGTGTCGATAACGTCGACCGCGCCTGGCGCTTGCGCGATCGATACATACACTCGCCGTCCATCACGGCTGGCCGCGATGTTGTTGGGATGGCCGCTCAACGGGATCTTCGCCGTCACCTTTAGGGTCCTTCCGTCGGCCACATCCAGCGTGCTGTCGGCTTCATTGCTGACGTAGATCCGGCTTCCATCCGGAGCGGCTGCCGCGCCATGGTTGACCTCGATGCCTGTGATCTCGCCCACGACCTTATTCGTCAAGGGGTCGATGATGGAGACGTTGTCGCCGGCGGCGTTGG
>QHXC01000724.1 GCA_003222815.1 Acidobacteriota bacterium
CTCGGGAGGATCTGACCAATGTTCAATTCCCAATGCTCAATTCTCATCCGAACTAATTGGTCCGACAGTGCGATCTTGTCTTGCATCGGTGGAACATTTCGCAATCCGACATCCACTTCGGATGAGAATTGAGCATTGGGAATTGAGCATTGGTCAGATCCCCGGTCGGATTCAGGGCAGCGGATTCTGCCAAGTTATTTTTGCGACCTAACACCACTCAAGCAGCTCTTACTCTGAAGCAGCTTTCTTTAAAAAAACGGGTGCGGGGCTTCGCGCAGCAGGCCGCTGATCAAAGAGTGGAGTGCCATTAGCCGATACCTCATTCGGCTGTATGCATCTGCCCAGAAGTACCAGCGGCTGGGTCACCTCAATCCATTTTTGGGGTTCCTTCGTCGTAAGTGTGGCTGCATCACTTCAGAACCATTCTCAAATTTTCTACAACTAGTATCTTATCGGGCCTGGGATGTTGAGGGAGGTCGACAGCTTTCGGAATACCGCTAGGGCAGCGGGCCGCCTGGCTGCGACGGCAGAATTTGACCTTGGGAGAGTACCAGGGCCCGAGGTCTGCAAGGCTCCAGTTCGTCCTTACACTTTTCAATCAGCCTACTGCTCACACACACCAAATGGCCCGGTCGAGACTTTGTTTCCTCCGGGCTCCTTCCTCCCAAAGCATTGCGGCATGCAGTCGCGTAATGTGCGGCTCAGATTTCTTGGTTGCGGCTTTGCCGCGCGATGTTCTAGCACTTCCGTATCATCTCAAGTCACCTCCGGACTATTCTCAATTTCGGCTAGCGCGGCTCATGATCAAAGCTCGGAGTGCCACTCGATTGAAGCTTCGTACCGCTGTACTTGTCTGTACTGAAGTACTAGCGGCCCGGTCACCTCAACCCATTTTTGGGGTTCTTTAGTCCTACGTGTGTTCTGCCCCACTTAGGAGCCCTTTTCTAATTTTCACCAACGAGTATTGTTATGTGCGCTGGGATACAGCCGAAAGTATTGCGGCACGTTTGATCACGGTAACCCATTGCGGGATGCTTTGGAGAGGAGCAAGAAGCCCATCACCACCATTCTTGAACTCCCGACCCCACACCATTCTGCCGTAACGCCGTTTAATCCTGCGAAGCACCGATAGCAGGGTATTTGCTGTAAAGCGTTTCCGCCCGATTTGGGGGGCGAACGCGTGTCGGGAGGAACAATGCTAGAGTCCGGTAGAGATGACATCCGCGTCGTCCTGGTCGATGGTCTTGAACTCTTTCTCGATGGCTTATGTGCCCTCATCGAGAGCGAACCCGGATTGACTGTCGTAGGACGCGCGGCGGATCGGTCGGAAGCTCTCGATGCGGTGCGCCTGCAGCCGGATATCATTCTGATCGAGCTCGTTCTTGGAAAGGAAAGTAGTCTCGATTTTCTGTCCGATCTGCTTCGAATCGCAGCGAGAGCACGGGTGCTGATCGTGACGGAAGTGGAGGATGAAGAACTTCAGCTTCGTGCGGTGCGTCTGGGCGCGATGGGCGTCGTACTGAAGACGGAGCCGGCGATGATCCTGTTTAAAGCCATTCGAAAGGTCTATAGCGGCGAGTTATGGCTCCGCCGATCTTTGCTGGCCACCGTCATGACCGGCATGTGTTAATTGGCCAAGGGCTGAGAAACAAACAGATCGGCGAACGGTTGTTCATTTCTGAAACGACCGTACGCCATCATTTGACTTCGATCTTCGACAAGCTTGAGGTCGCCGACCGATTGGAATTGATGATGTATGCCTACCAGCATGGTCTCGCCCGCGTACCTCCGTCTTTCCGCCCGATAGAGCAGTTGAAGGATTAAATCCACACCAGACTGGACCGCGATCGAATTGGGATCGATGTCGCAGTTCGCCCACCAAGGGTGTGGGTCCGTAATTTCAGAGATCCGAGGTCGCCAGACAACTACCGTAATTTTGGCAAATACAAAAAAGGCGATAAAATAGGGCATCTCTCTCTGAAGTCGGAGTTTGCAGGAGGCGTTGTGCGGCATACTTCCCTTTTCTGACTCTTCCAAAGTCACAAAGATGGGTTACTCACTGCGGTTTGACGTAAGGGAGCCGAGCGACCTTGAGTGGGAAATGGCCGCCCACAAATTTAATGATAAGAAGCACTGGCCGGTTCAGTCAAAGTGAAATCGCCCAGCGCGACGATTACCTGGTGCGTGAATGCATAAAGGGCGATGAGGAAGCGTGGTCTACCCTCATCGACAAATACAAGAACCTCATATTTTCCATTCCTGTGAAGTATGGGTTTCACACGCACGACGCCGACGAAATCTTTCAGGAAGTATGCCTGGCGCTGCTTACGGAACTACCGAGGTTGCGCAAACCACAGGCATTGGCGGCTTGGTTGATCCAGGCGACCTCACATCGATGCTTTCACCGGAAACGCGAACAGGGGCGTTATGTTGGGACAGAGCCAGACGAAACGTTTTCTTCAACCCCGGCAGCAGAGGATATCCTGCGTGAAGTCGAACGAGAGCAGATGCTAAGGGATGCTTTGCTCGAATTGCCACCCCGATGTCTCGATCTCGTCCG
>QHXC01000152.1 GCA_003222815.1 Acidobacteriota bacterium
TCCAGTTTGCGCTTTCGTTTGTTGCTGCCTTCCGAGAGCGTGGCCATGTACGTGTAGACAACTGGGGTCAGATAGAGTGTCACGAGCTGGGAAAACAGCAAGCCACCGACGACGGCCAGGCCGAGCGTCTGACGCGCCTCACCGCCGGCGCCATAACCCAGGGCGATGGGAAGTGAGCCAAGCAACGCGGCCATCGTCGTCATCATGATCGGACGGAACCGGACGAGGCAGCCCTGATAGATGGCTTCGAGTGGAGCTTGGCCCTCGTTGCGTTCGGCGGCGAGCGCGAAATCGATCTGCATGATCGCGTTCTTTTTCACGATTCCGATCAGCATGATCAGGCCGACGAAACCGTAAATGTTCAGATCCATCTTGAAAAGGTACAAAGTGAGCAGTGCGCCAAAGACTGCGGAAGGCAATCCGGAGAGAATCGTCAGCGGGTGTACGTAGCTTTCATACAGGATGCCCAGCACGATGTAGATCACGAGGATCGCGATGCCTAGCAGGACCGTCAGATTTTGTACGGAATTTTCAAATTCTCTCGCAGTTCCCTGGAACGAGCCGCTGATCGTAGCCGGTATGCCACGCGTGAGTTCTTCGACTTGAGCCACCGCCTCACCCAGCGAAACCCCCGCCTTCAGATTGAATGACAGCGTCACGGCGGGCAGTTGGCCAAGATGGTGAATCGTCTGCGGGCTCACATCCTGCGACATTCGCGCCAGTGTACTCAGGGGCACCAGCTGGCCGCCGGTGGACTTGATGTAGAGAAGCGAGATCGCATCCGGACGGTTCTGATATTCAGGCGCCAAATCCAGCATGACCCTGTATTGATTTGTCGGCGCGTAGATTGTCGAAACCCAGCGCGGCCCATACGCGTCGTACAACGCATTCTCAATATCCTGCGCGCTGACATTTAAGGCTGCCGCCTTCTCGCGATTGATGGAAACGTTGAGCTGCGGGTTCTGCAACTGAAGATCGCTGATCACATCGGTCAATCCGGGAACCTGCCTCAACTGGCGGAGAAGCTGCTGCGAAGCGTCGTAAAGTTCTTTCGTATCCGAACCCTGCATTGTGTATTGGTACAGCGCCGTGCTTGCCTGGCCTCCGATTCGAAGCGACGGCGGATTTTGTATATACGTTTTCATGTAAGGCAGGTCCGACAATTCCTGACGCAGCCGGCCGACGACCAGATCGAGGCTTTCACGTTCGACTCGAGGCTTCAGATGAAGGAACATGCGTCCGAAGTTCGCGCCACCGCTTCCGGCATTCGATGCGCTGATGCTCGAAAAGAACTCCAGGACCGCTGGATCTTTCCGGACCATATCCGCAACCTTCCGCTGGTTTCGCGCCATCTCTTCGAACGAAATGCCCTGTTCGGCTTCAGTCTGAATTAAGAGCTGATCGTTGTCCGAATCCGGAACGAAACCCTTTGGTATCCGCACGAACAGGACTGCCGTCGCCGCCAGGATCAAAACGCTGAACGCAAGGGTGGCCGCACGATGCCGCAGGACCCACTGGAGGCTGTGGTCGTAGATGTCCAGCATCCCATCGAAGATCCGCTCGGTCGCTCTGAAAAGACGGCCTGGCTGCCGGTCGTGCCGGATCGATTTCAGGAAGCGGCTGCAGAGCATCGGCGTGAGCGTGACGGAAACAATGCCGGAAATCAGGATCGCCGCGGTAATCGTGACAGCGAATTCGCGGAATAGTCTCCCGAGAATTCCGCCCATGAAAAGAACCGGAATGAAGACGGCCGCAAGCGACAGCGTCATCGACACAATCGTGAAGCTGATTTCGCGCGAGCCTTTCAGCGCGGCCTCCAGCGGAGCTTCGCCCATCTCGATATGGCGCACGATGTTTTCGAGCATGACGATCGCGTCGTCCACGACAAAGCCAATCGAAAGGATCAGTGCCATCATCGAAAGGTTGTCGAGCGTGTAGCCCATGACCGACATCACGGCAAACGTTCCAATAACGGAAAACGGAAGCGCGAGACTTGGAATGGCGGTCGCCGGAAGATTGCGAAGGAAAACGAAAATCACCATCACGACGAGCCCGAGGCTCAGCAGCATCGTGAATTGGACATCATTGAAGGAGTCGCGAATCGATCTCGCCCGATCGTACAGAACGTCCAGGTTTATCGATTGCGGAAGCTGTTCCCGGAAAACCGGCATGAGCTTCTCAATCGCATCGGCGACTTCGACGGTGTTGCTTCCCGGCTGCCGCTGGATTGCCAGAATGATGGATCGCTGGACGCCATTCGCGTCGTTCTGCCAGCTTGCGTTCTTATCGTCCTCGACACTGTCGATGACATTGCCGAGTTCTTCGAGGTGAACCGGAGACCCGTTGCGTTCCACGACAACCATCTTTCGAAACGCAGCGGCGCTCGTCAGCTGTCCATCCGCGCGGAGCGTCAGCGTTCGTTCCGGGCCGTACATGGTGCCTGTGGGAATGTTCACATTCCAGTTGCGCAATGCGGCCTCGACTTCATTCATGCCGATTTGCTTGGCCGCCAGTTTCGTGGGATCCAAATGCACGCGGACCGCATATTTCTGCTGGCCATTGACCTGGACCTGGGCGACGCCGGAAACCGTCGAGATGCGCTGCGCAAGAGTGGTTTCCGCATATTCGTCCAGAGTCCATAGCGGAACGGTGCTGGACATGAGCGACAGGTACAGGATCGGCTGGTCGGCTGGATTGACCTTGCGGAAATTCGGAGGACTCGGCATCCCCGCCGGCAGCAGCGGCGCCGACTGCGTGATCGCCGTCTGAACATCCAGCGCGGCGCCGTCCAGGTCACGGCTCAGGTTGAACTGCAGCGTGATCAGTGTGCTTCCAACCGAGTTTGTGGAGGACATCGAGTCCAGTCCCGCAATAGTCGAGAACTGGCGTTCGAGCGGCGTCGCGACGGCGGACGCCATCGTGTCCGGATTTGCTCCAGGCAGGCTTGCGGTAACCAGCAGTGTGGGAAAATCGACGTTGGGCAGATCGCTGACTCCGAGCGTGCGGTAGGCGATTGCTCCAAAGAGTGCGATTGCCAGCATCAGCAGGCTGGTGGCGACCGGTTTTCGAATGAAAATTTCAGATACGTTCATAGCGGCCCTCCAATGTTACTGAGATGGAGAAGTGGATTTCACTTGAACCCGGCTTCCGGGAACAAGCCGTAGCTGACCTTCGGTGACGATGGTCTCTCCGCCGCTCAAACCCTTCTGAATGACAATCTCTTTCTGAAAAATCCTGCCCGTAATGACGGGGCGCGCTTCCACCGTCATATCCGACTTCAAGACAAATACAAACGTCCCATCCTGCCCCGTCTGCACGGCCGTCGCGGGAACAACGATCGCATCCGCCGATTCGTTCAGCCGGACCACAACCCGCACAAACTCGCCAGGCCAGAAGTTCACGCCCGGATTCTGGAAAAGGGACCGCTACCGAGACTTTGCCGTGCGCCATATGGCTCTTGATGGTTGGCAAATCTGTTTCGGGAATTGCAAACGAGACGTAGATCGGACGCAGTTGATTGATCGTGACCAGATCCACGTCGTTCGGTTTGATGACGTTGCCCTGCTTCACGAACAAATGGCCGGTGCGGCCGTCGATCGGCGAAACGATCGTGCAGTACTCCAATTGAAGGTTGGCGCGATCCAACGCGGCCTGATCCGCAGCGATGTTTGCGCGAGCACTCTCAATCGCCGCGTTATCGGCGCGAACCGCTTCTTGCAATGCAGTCGCCTGGGCATTTGTTTGCTCGGCAGAATCCTTGGACAGCACGCCTTGTTGCGCAAGCTCCGCGTAACGTCTGGATTGTGCCCGGGCATACGTCTCCTGAGCCGTGTCTCGCGCGAGGTTCGCCTGGGCGGCCTGCAGCTGGGCCCTGTCTTTCGCGAGATTGGCTTCGGCCTGGGTGACCTGCGATTCGTATGGACGCGGATCGATCACGAACAGACGGTCGCCCCTCTTCACATCCGCGCCTTCCTCGAAGTTGACCTGTGACAGTTCGCCGCCAATCTGTGCCTTCACGGTGACCGTCGAAAACGCTTCAACGTTCCCAACAGCTTGAATTTCAAGAGGCACAGTTTTCGAAACGGCCTGAGCAACGGAAACCGGAGCGGCCGGAGCCGCCGCTTTCGCGGAAGGTGCGGCTTTGTTTGTGGAACAGCCGGCGATCGCCAGCCCCAGAGTCAAAATGCAATATGAATTCAGCTTCGTAACATTCAGCATCATCTACTGCATTATATGCAAAACTGCCGCCCGTTAGGCTTGACGAGCCAAAATCCGCCCGCGAAGGATAGGTTCTTGCATCGTTTGAATAGACTATACTGCCGAGGTGAAAACAACAGAGTTCCAGCGCAAGATCTACTCGGTTTCCCAACTCAGCATCGAGATTCGCGATCTGCTGGAACGGCGTTTTATCGACGTCTGGGTCGAGGGAGAAATCTCCAATTTCAAGACGTCCGCGGCAGGACATCTTTACTTCACGTTGAAAGACGATCGTGCCCAGTTACCCGCCGTGTGTTTCCGCAACTCGGCGCGCCTTCTTCGATTTCGCCCGGAAAATGGAAAACTCTTCAGAGCACGTGGCCGCGTGAGCACATATGAAGGTCGCGGCGAATATCAGCTCATCGTGGAAGTTCTCGAGCCGGCGGGCCTCGGCGCCCTTCAACTTGCGTTCGAGCAGCTCAAGGAGAAGCTCGAAAAGGAGGGTCTGTTTCGGTCCGATCGCAAGCGGCCGATTCCGGCATTTCCTCGAAAAATCGGTATTGTGACCTCGACCAAGAGCGCCGCATTGCGCGACATTCTCACGGTTCTCAAGCGGCGCCATAACGCGATCAACGTTCTGATTTTTCCGGCAGAAGTTCAAGGGGAAGGCGCATCGCTTCAAATCATGGAGGGTATCGATTACCTGAGCCGCTCGACCGATGTTGACGTGATCGTCATCGCGCGTGGCGGCGGCTCGATGGAAGATTTGTGGGCCTTCAACGAAGAGCGGGTCGCGCGTGCGATCGTTCGAGCCCGGAAGCCGGTCATTTCGGCGGTCGGGCATGAAGTGGACTTTACGATCAGCGATTTTGTGGCGGACCTGCGGGCGCCTACGCCGAGCGCCGCGGCGGAGATCGTCATCCAGTCCAAGGAAGAGATCTCGCAACGAGTGAAGCAACTGGAAGGGCGTCTCGAGGGAGTCATCCGATCTCGAATCGTCGAACGGAGGCATTTCTTGGCGTCAAAGGTTGGAAGCCGGGGTTTTGTGGTTGCGGAAACCCGGATCCGACGGATGGCTCAGCGAGTCGATGACCTCACATTCCGCCTGGAACAGATCGGACGCACCGGAGCCTTCATCAGGTCTCGCGCCCATCGTGTGGAGATTTGTGAGCAGCGTCTATCCAACGCCGTCCACCAGCGCTTAAAAAAGTGCCACCAGGCTTTCGCAGGCATTGCCCATACGCTGGAAGCGCTCAGCCCTCTTGCTGTTCTCGAACGCGGCTACGCTATTTGCCTCACACCCGAAGGACACGTGATCCGTTCGGTAAACACAGTCGAGACGGACGCGGCGGTTAAGGTGAGATTGCATGACGGTAGTCTGCTGGCGAAAGTGATCGGCAAAGAACGAAATGAAACGGGCGCGGGCTAAAGCCCGCGACTGGAGTTTGGACATTTTTCGAGGTTGCGCAAAAGACTCCCCTCCTTGGCGAAGGAGGGGTGGACGCGCCATCAAGAATTGCTCCCGTTCCTTTGAAAGGCGCGGCCGGGGTGGTTGGTTCAAGCAACCGCTGATTTTCTGGACCAACACCACCCCGTCTGCGCCTTCAAAGGTGGCTTCGCAGCATTTTCTTGATGGCGCAGCCACCCCTCCTCAGCTGAGGAGGGGAATTCGGACTCACGTTTCGCTTCCACGACATACCCGCGGACGAAGCTTGAAGTTGAAGGCATCGATGCTATTGCTATTGACCAAGAGTTCCCCAAAATGTCCAAACTCCAGGCGCGGGCTAAAGCCCGCGACTACGAGTTTGGCAACGTTTGGCATGCTTGTAGTCGCGGCTTTAGCCCGCGTTCAGTTCCCCTTCAGAACCTTCAGAAAATCGTGCTGGACAGTGACCACAAGGGCCACTATAATTTTCCCCAAATTGGTCTGACCATTTTGAAAGGGGTCAACGGTGGCGAAAGCCGGACGAGCTCCGGTTTATGAAGATGTGATGATTCGTCTTGCGGGACTGGTCAAGCAGGGGCGCTTGAAACCAGGCGACCGGTTACCTTCCGAGCGGATTCTCAGTGAACGCATGGGCGTGAGCCGGGCGACGCTGAGAGAAGCGCTTCGTGTGATGCAGTTGCAGGGCCTTACCGTCAGCCGGCGGGGCGCCGGCAACTTCATTGCGAGCGGCAACGCACAAAATCTGACCCTGGCGCTTCATCACCTGGCGCTCCAGGACATCTTTCAATTGCGATTGCTCATCGAGCCTTCCATAGCGGCCCTGGCAGCCGAGCGTGCGACTTCTAAGGATGTTGCGCGGCTGCAATCGGTTTTGCGGTTGCAGGAACAAGAACTCCGGCAGAAAAAGAGTATTGCGGGGACCGATGAGACTTTTCATTCGGCGTTGGCCGAATCCACTCACAATCGCGCGGTGTTACAAATTGGCGCAACCCTGATGAAGGTTATCGCTCCAACCCGTAATGAAAGTTTGCAGACCAGTGAGCGTGCCCGTCTTTCGTTGTTTTCTCATCGCCGGATCGTGAATGCGGTGAAGGCGCGTGACTCGGTTGAAGCGCGGAAGGCCATGGAGGAGCATATCCGCTCGATAGACGCGGAACTCTTCGGCTTGAGCGTCGTTTTGTTCTCGTCTACGCCCGACACCCAGGAAATCCAGACAGTAGGAGGTATCCATTGATTAAACGCGTTGAAATCAACTATCGCGGAATTTTTCAGAAGAATCTCGGTAAGAAAATCGGCAGTGATATCGTCATCATTGCCAGCCGGATGGGACGGATCGGCTTCTCGAATGGGCGTTATAGCGATTCGCCGGAGCGCAATGGTATCCCGTGCAAGTATTTCGCGTTCGTTTCCCACGATCTGTCCGAAGAGGAGTTGGAGGCGGAATGCGGCGCCAAGCTGGATATCGATTTGGCCGACATATCCGTCGTTCTCGATGACACGATGACCAAAGGCGTCGAACCATGGGGTTGGCACGGACTTCGTCCAATCAACGAAAAGGTTCAGGAAGGTGGAACGCTCCTGGTGGCCACGAGAAAGAATCACGAAGAGCTGTTGCAATTCATCGGAAGGAAGCCCTACGAGTGGAGTCTAGCGACCTACGAAGGGGATCCCAGTTTTGGAGGTCTGTGGGTTTTCAGGGACGATCTCACTCACGAAAGAACCCTTGGCGCTGTGGCTGGCGTTGATCCTGACATTATTGGTATTGAGGCAGTCGAGGCTTATCTGCGCGAAAAGCATCCGAAGGAACTCTTCCGCGCAGAAGCGGCACGCAAGGCCTACGAGGAAGTACGCACGACAAGCAGGACAGTAAAGCTGGGCGAGGGGATCGAATGGACGCACGAAGTCCCGGTTTTGCCGAAGTGGTTCGAGTTTAGCGAGGGCGCGGCAGTTCCCGCCGTCAAACGGCATTTCGAAATGGGGCCAAAGGGTCAGGCGCGCAACGAGACCTTCAAGCGTGGCACGACCAAGACTCAACGTCCCGTGGTTCGACATTGCTTTTGAATACTGCACCGGCTGCGGGAAGTGTGCGCAGATCTGTCCGGTGAAAGAATGCATCGTGATGGTGGACGAGCTGCAATTTGAAGATAACAGCAGCCCGTGGGAAGCCTACACACAGGATCGCGAAAACTACGTCGAGTGGGCGGAAAGGAAGAAGAGTAAGGGGCGCTACATTCACCCATTTGTCACGGGAACAGGGTTGGAATTCGTCGAAGGCGAGGTCGTGCCGATCGGCGGAAAACGCGCGACGCCAAAGAGCTGACCGGAGGATTTAAAGAACATGATTGCCGAAGAAACGACAAAGAAGATCTATGAGCGTGAAGACTTATTGACGGGATGCCAGGCCGTCGCCCAGGCGGTGCGTCTGGCCGACGTCGACGTCATTGCCGCGTATCCAATTCGTCCTTACACCGAAGTGATGGACGCCCTGTCCAAAATCATCGCGGATGGGGAACTGGACGCGGAATATATCATCGCCGACAGCGAACATTCTCAGTTCGAAATTGTCAAACATGCCAGTTCCGTGAACGCCCGCGCATTTGCCGGCAGCAGCGGTACCGGCTGGTGCTATGGCTTCGAAGCGCTGGTCGTCACAGCCACGGATCGTCTGCCCGTGCTTTTCCTGGTCGGCAACCGGGCGCTCGACGACCCCGGCGCGTTTGGAGTCGAGCATAACGACGCGATGGCCGTGCGCGACATGGGGTGGCTGCTCTGTTGGGTGACGACTCCTCAGGAAGCGCTCGAACATGTGTTGATCGGCTATCGCATCGCCGAAGACAAGCGTGTACGAATGCCGATGGCTCTCGCCATGGACGGCGCGTTCCTGACGCACTCGCAGCATATGGTGAAGATTCCGACCACCGAAGCCGTGCGCCGGTTTCTGCCCCGGTTCGATCTGGGTGACGGACGATTGCATCCCGACAATCCGATTTCGATTGCACCCCAGGTCAATGAAGACTGGGTGATGGAATTGCGCCGGCAGAACTGGGACGCTGCGCGGCGCGCGCGGGGAGTCATCAAACAAGCTTACGAGGAATTTAATGGCGTGTTTGGCGAACGCTACTCCAGCCCTTTCTTTACCGAGTTCATGACCGATGATGCCGACACGGTTCTGATCGGGCTGGGCACCGTCTGCGCACCCGGACGCACCGCCGTTCGCCGCTTGCGCGAAAAGGGCGAGAAGGTCGGCTTTGTCAGCCTGCGCTGGTTCCGGCCGTTCCCGACGATCGAATTGCGCGAGGCACTTAGTCGTTTCAAGGCGGTGGGTGTTATCGATCGCGACTTTGCGCACGGTTCGCCAGATGATGGCGGAATCCTGTTGCACGAAGTTCGATCCTGTTTGTACCCGTTGAAGAACCGGCCTGCGGTGACAAACATCATTACCGGTCTCGGCGGGCGGGACGTCTCGATCGATGACTGCATTCGAATGTTTAGAATCGCACAGAAATCGAAGACCGATGATAAGCTAGATGACTTCGTCACCTGGATCGGCGTGCGGGAATGAATTCTGGCGGGGGGACCGGCCGATGGCCTTTCAAAGAGGCCGTCGCGAAGCGACGGTGTACCAACTATGGCCGGCCGGTGGGCCCGACGCTAAGGAATAGATTTTGAACGCGGGCTAAAGCCCGCGACTACGAGCAGGACGAGGCGTTGTTGCCAATCTCGTAGCCGCGGGCTTTAGCCGGCGCCCAGGTTCCAAATAAGGAGAGATATATGGCGAGCGATGTGGTTGTTTACGACAAAATCAAAGGCGTTCACAAAATCCCGCTGGAAGAGTTCTACACGTCGGGTCATCGCACTTGTCAGGGGTGCGAATCGGCGACAACGATGCGTGGCTTTATCAAGGCGGCGGGTCCGCGGACCATCGTCACCGGTTCGACGGGTTGCATGTACGTCGCCAATACCAGCTACATGACCACTCCCTGGATTGTGCCCTGGATGCATACGCAGCTCGGCGCAGGCGGCTCCTCGGCCGTAGGCATGGCTGCAGGGCTTCGAGCGCTCAAGCGCAAAGGCAAGATCAAGGATGAACCGATCAACGCCATCGCGTTCTGCGGCGACCTCGGTGGCGGTGATATGGGAATCGGCGGTATTTCCGGCGCACTTCAAACCGACTACGATCTCCTGATCATCATGTACGACAACGAGTCCGCCGCCAATACGGATATCCAGGCAACCGGCCTGTCGACCTACGGGGCGCAAACGACATTTACTCCTCCCGGCAGCAAGCACCGCATCATGCAGCGACGCTGGAAAAAGAATGTCGCCGGTATGCTTGCGGTGGGCCACCCCACATGCAAATACGTCGCCACTGCATGCGCCACCTTCCCGCCAATGGATTACATGAACAAGGTGCGCAAAGCGCTGGCGGTCGGAGGACCGACGTTCATCCACACTTATGATCCTTGCCCCAAAGGTTGGGACTTCCATCCACGCTATTCACACGAAATCGGGGAAATGGGCATCCGGTCCGGACTTTATCCACTCTTCGAGATAATCGAAGGTCAAGTCATTTACACCTATGACTGCCGCAAAAGTGCTAAAGGCCGTACTCCGGTTAAGGACTTCCTCGTGGCACAGGGCCGCTTCGCCCACCTGATTCCGGAGGATTTTGAGTACATCCAGAAAAGGGTGGATGAGATGTGGGAGGAGTGGGAGATCCCCGGCATCGCGCCGATTAAGGGAATCCTGAAGGGATAGCGCCAAAAACAATTTCGGATTTAGGGAACCATTCTGGTGCAAGCGGGTTCCCTAAATCCGAAATTACCGCGGTTACTCACCTCTCTCCACGAAACTGCCTTTCGCCGTATCATCCAGGCTTTTCGATTCTGATCGATAATCCCAAAGGAACCGTGCAAGAGTAGAAATTTGGTATGACGTTGTTGGAGTTATTGCATAGACCCCCGGGAGAAACTACGGCGGTCGTCCTGCCAGAGAGAGGTATACGCATTACATATGACTCGCTGCGGCGGCAGGTGGCCGCGGCAGCCGATATCTTTGCCAGCGCCGGCATCGGGAATGCCGCCCGCGTGGCGATGGCGCTGCCGAATGGGTTAGAAACGATTGTCTGCTTCCTCGGGGCGTCCGTTGCAGGAACGTCGGCTCCGCTGAATCCCGCATATCGCCACGATGAGTTCGTCTTCTTTCTGGAAGACACGGATGCCAAGTTGCTTGTGCTGCCGCCTGCCGGCGCCGACGAAGCGCGGCGCGCGGCGGCGGAAAGGGGCGTTCCTATTCTTGACGCCGATGTCGATCCGGAGGGTACGGTACGTTTCTTTCCCACTTCAACAGGACGAACCGCTGGCCCTCCGCAACCGGATGACGTTGCATTGATCCTTCACACGAGTGGAACCACCGGCCGGCCGAAGCGAGTGCCGCTGAGACACCGGAATCTTGCAGTCTCCGCCGAAAACATCGCCCAGACCTACCAACTGACCGCAAACGACGTTGCCATGACGGTGATGCCCCTGTTTCACGTTCATGGTCTTCTCGCTTCAACTTTGGCGACGCTGCTTACTGGCGGCACGATGGTCGTCCCCGAGAAGTTCAATCCGCTGTCTTTCTGGCGAACTGTACGCGAATGCCGGGCCACTTGGTATTCGGCGGTTCCGACGATGCATCGCCTTCTCCTCGCTCGTGCCGGCGACCAGCGGCCCATCGGTGCCGAGCATCTACGTTTTATCCGCTCGGCCAGTGCGCCTCTTTCTTTTCATACGATGGAGAAACTCGAGCATGTATTTGGCGCTCCGGTGCTCGAGGCGTATGGAATGACGGAAGCTTCGCACCAGATCGCGTCAAATCCGTTGCCGCCGGGAGTCCGCAGAGCGCAATCTGTCGGTCTCGGTACCGGTGTGAAGATCAGCATTATGGACACCCATGGTCATCATAGCCATCTTGGGATGGGGCATGCCGGGGAAGTCGTGATTCAAGGCCCTAGCATAATCGATGGGTACGAAAGCAACCCTGAAGCCAATGCCACGTCGTTCGTTGACGGCTGGTTTCGAACTGGAGATCAGGGCATTATCGATCCGGACGGTTATCTGCGATTATTAGCGCGGTTGAAGGAGTTGATCAACCGCGGGGGTGAAAAAATCGCTCCTATGGAAATCGGCCAGGTGCTGCTGAAGCATCCGGCGGTCGCGGAAGCGGTCTGCTTTGGAGTGCCTCATCCCACCTGGGGAGAGGAGGTCACCGCGGCGGTGGTCTTGCGTGCACCTGTGCCGGTTCCGGAACTCCTGTCGTTTTGCCGGGACCACCTCGCGGACTTCAAATGTCCCAAAAAGATTCACGTGGTCGATGCGATTCCGCGAACGGCGACCGGCAAAATCCAGCGGCGGGCCCTGGTTGAAGCGTTCACGGAGAAATAGGAATTTCTAAGCGATGACGTATTGATGTACAAGAACGTATTCCCCTCCTTGCACCACCGCAAGGAGGGGAATAGCGCTTGATTCCAATTTTTTCACAGCTTCCGCGTCACTTCTCCAGTTCCAGGAGGGCATTTGGTGTTCCACATGCGGTTCTTGATTGCAGGAGCGGGCGCGGTAGGCGCATACATCGGCGCACGAATGGCGCGAGATGGGCAGGATGTGACGCTGTTCGCCCGCGGGCCGCACTACCTCGCGATGAAAGAGAGAGGCGTTCGCGTCCTGGAGGCGGATGACGATTTCGTCGTTCATCCTGAGGTCGTCGATGACCTTGAGAAGGCGGGCCAGGCCGATGTCGTTTTCCTCGGCGTGAAAGCACACAGCCTTGCCGGCCTTGCTCCAAAGCTACGCCCCCTGATTGCCGCCGGCACCGTTTTCGTCAGTACTCAGAATGGCATTCCGTGGTGGTACTTCCAGAAGCACGGCGGAGATCTCGAAGGACTGCGGCTGGAAAAGATCGATCCTGGCGGCATTATCTCATCAGTAATCGAACCGGATCGGGTTATTGGATCGATCGTCTATTTTGCGGCCGAGATCGCCGAGCCGGGCGTGATCCGCCACATCGACGGCAACCGTATTTCTTTGGGAGAGCCGGACGGATCTCGCTCCGATCGGATTCGCAAACTTGCCGAAATCCTCATCCGCGCGGGCTTGCGTGCGCCGATTACGACACGCATCCGGCAAGAGATCTGGGTAAAGCTTTTGGGCAATCTGTCCTTCAACCCGATCAGCGCAGTGACCGGTGCCACACTGGTGGAGATCGCTCGTGATCCCGACATATCGGCGCTCGTGCGGCACATCATGGAAGAAGCCCAAACGGTTGCAACGCGCATCGGCATCGAACTGCCGATCTCGATCGAGCAGAGAATCGCGGGCGCTGAGAAGGTCGGCGAACACAAGACGTCTATGTTGCAGGACCTTGAGAGCGGCCGCCCGTTGGAGATTGAAGCTCTGGTAGGAGCTGTTCTTGAATTAGGCGAACGTTTAGATATTGCAATGCCCCATACAAGCGCGGTATATGCCTGTACAAAACTACTGGCAAAGACGAGGACCCAACGATGATGAATCCCTGGTTTCAGCTTGTAACTTCGTTAATTGCGATGGTGATGATTGCGAACCTTCAGTATGCGTGGACGCTTTTCGTCGGACCGATCCAGGATGCGACCGCCTGGAAGCTTGCAGAGATCCAGGCCGCATTTAGCATCTTCATTCTTCTGCAAACCTGGGTGCAGCCGGTCGATGGCTGGTTCATCGATCGTATGGGCCCACGCAAGTTCATCACGGCGGCCGGCGTTCTATGTGGGTTCGGATGGAGCGCGCTCGCCTACGCATCCACACCGGCTCAGCTGTACCTCTTCTATGGCATTGCCGGAATAGGCGCTGCATTTGTCTATAGCGGTTCAATCGGTTCGGCGCTGAAATGGTTTCCCGATCGCCGAGGGCTGGCAGCCGGTATCATCGCCGCGGGTTTCGGCGGAGGCACGGCCCTGTTTATTCCGCTAATCGCGTATCTGATCCGAGCGCACACGTACCGAAGCGCGTTTCTGGTCACGGGGATTTTTCAGGGAGTGGTAATCGCTGTGGTGGCCCAATTCATGCGGCATCCAGGACCCGAGTTTGCCGGTACGAAGATTGTTGCCAAGGGGCCGACGAACGTCAAGGCCCGCCGCAACACGGAACATTTCAGTACCGGAGAAATGCTGAGGAGTCCGCATTTCTATTTGATGTATTTCATGTTCGTTTCCATGGCCACTGGAGGTCTGCTCGTCACGGCCAACGCGGGGCCGCTGGTGAAATCGTGGGGACTTGCCGCCGCGGCGCTGACGGTTGCGACGACGCTGAGCCCGATTGCCAATGGCGCGAGTCGAATCTTCTGGGGCTGGCTCTCGGATCGAACGGGCAGAGAGATCGCCATGGCGGTTGGTTTCGCGCTTCAGTCCGTCTGCCGGGCGATTACTTTGGCAGCAGGAACGCAACGTCGAACTACGGTGTCCTGTACTCTGCCAAAGGCGTGGCGTCGGTCATCGGAGGTTTTGTTGGCGCGCTCATGTTCGATCGGTTTGGCAGTTGGGACGCCGCCTTTTACGGCAGCGCCATTCTCGCACTGATTTCCGGGGTTGGAGCGCTTATCCTGCGAGCATCTCCGCTGCCTCATAAGAAAGTTGCCGCTGAACCTGTAGCCGCGACCGTTGGCCCGCGCTGAAGACTGAATATGGCGATGCTTTCATATCCGCCACGAGAACTGTGGCCGGAGAGGATCTACTCGCTGCCGGAACTTTCATATCCCGATACGCTGAACGCCTGTCACGAGTTGCTGGACGTAAACCTCGAGCATGGGCGCGGCTCTTCTCCTGCGATCTACTTCAACCGTTCCGTCGTTACTTACTCCCAATTGCAGCAGGAAGTTATGGAAATGGCAGGTGCCCTGCGCCAGCGCGGCATCGGACCGGGCGACCGCGTGATTCTGCGGCTGTTGAATCGTCCTCACTTCATTACCACGCTGCTTGCGGTACTCCGCATCGGGGCTGTGGCTGTACCGACGCCTCCGCTGATTCGGGCACGTGAGATAAGTGTCATTTTCGAAAGCTCCGGACCGACCCTGCTTGTTGCAGAAGCGGACCTGTGGGAAGAGGTCGAGAAACTCGATACGAACTCTGTGCCGTGCGTCAACGTGGAATCGCTCCGCGGGGGCCAGGCTTACGACGAATGTCGCCCCACATCTAAGGACGATCTGGCAGTACTTCTGTACACGTCCGGCAGCACAGGCGGGCCGAAGGGTTGCATGCACTCGCACGCGGACCTTCTGGCGATTGCCGACAGTTACGCGCGATACGTCCTCGAACCGACTTCCGCAGATCGTTTCGGCGGACATCCCACCATGGCCTTTGCCTACGGACTTGGCGCGTTACTTGTATTTCCGCTTCGATTCGGAGCCTCTACGGTCTTGCTGGATCGATTTACGCCCGAAGCCATGATGGAGTCCATACGCGACTACAAAGTGACATTTACGTTTTGCGCGCCTTTAAGCCTGCGAATGATGATGAAACAGTGTACGAACTTGAAGAGTTCGCTTTCTTCACTGAGATTGGCCATCAGCGCGGGCGAAACTTTGCCCGGACCGGTTTACCGCTCCTGGCAGGAGTTGACGGGCGTCGAGGTCCTGGATGGCCTTGGCTCCACGGAAATGTTGCATATTTTCATTTCCGCTCGACCGGGCCGCTCCCGGCCCGGAGCAACCGGCGAAGTTGTTCCGGGCTATGAAGCAATAGTTATCGATGAGAAGAGCATGAGGCCCGTTCCGAATGGAACAGAGGGATTGCTCGCCGTTAAAGGCCCTACCGGCTGCCGTTACTTAGGGTCGAGTTACCGCCAGCAAAACTACGTTCGCCGAGGCTGGAATATCCCGGGCGACGTGTACATCCGAGACAGCGAAGGGTTTTTTCACTACCAGTGCCGGAACGACGACATCATTCTTTGCGGAGGAATCAATATCGCAGGACCGGAAGTCGAAGGCGTCCTTGCTGAGCATCCTGCTGTTTCAGAGGTTGCGGTCGTGGCCTCGCCGGACGATTTGCGCGGAATGGTCCCCAAGGCGTTTGTGGTTGTTCGCGCTTCCTACACTCCATCCGAAGAGTTGAAGAAGGACCTTCAGGGTTTTGTACAGCGCGAGCTCGCTCCATACAAATATCCGCGCAAGATCGAGTTTGTCCGCGAATTGCCCAAAACCAGCACCGGAAAGGTTCGCAGGACTGAGCTGAGACGCTCCGAGTTTCAAGTATGATGAAGAGGAACGCGTCTCGTGCCCGTAGCTGCGGGCTGACTCTAAGGGTATGCATTCGGCCATAGAATCCAAGATCCTCGATGCCCTGGGCCGGGCCATGGGCCGTTTCGCCATGCTGCGGCCTGGCGACAAGATTGCCGTCGCCGTTTCCGGCGGCAAGGATAGCCTTTCGCTCCTCCATGCACTTGTCGATTACCGGAAGCGCGCGCCATTTCCGTACGGGCTCGTTGCTGTCACGCTGGAGCAAGGAAAATTCAAATTGCCCATCCGCGCTCTGGAAGAAAAGATCCGAGCGTTGGGCGTCGACTGGATATTGCGCGAGGACAGGGCAACGCTGCGATTGATTGCAGACAGTGTTCCACATGGATGTGACGTCTGCAGCAGGCACCGGCGGTACAACCTCTACAAGATTGCCGCG
>QHXC01000725.1 GCA_003222815.1 Acidobacteriota bacterium
GGTCAAAAAGACTTTGCAGTCGAAACGCTGGAATGTCGGATAACACTGGAAGAACACCATGCGCGAGTAGCACAGCACGGCCGATGCGGTTTGAATGTGGCGCTTCTTGCCGCCGATTTCCGCCTCATGCGGTGAGGTGTCGTGTTGCAGTTCTTCACCAGGTTGAAAGTGATATTGGCCCGAAGCGATCTTCGGCTCCTGCCCGATGCCGTGACGCCGGCAGAAGGCGGTCAGAGCCGGATAAGACACATCGGACCCACGGCTTACCAGTTCTTCATGGACCCGAACCAGATTGCCTTTGTGACTGGCCAACAACTCCAGGATCTGAATCCGGTAGGCTTCGGCTTTCTCGGGACGGACCAGTACCGGCAATGCCGATGACTTGGACCGCAGGACTTTGCGTACGCTCAGGCGGGATACGTTCAGAACTCGCGCGATCTCGCGTTTGGAGACTCCCTGCGAGTGTAGCTCCAGAATCGCGGTCCGTTGACTTTGGCTCAACATGCGCATGCTCCTTTTCAATGCGTTCGGCCAGATGCATCAGATCCCGCACGGCGCATTCGATCTTGCGCTGTGCATTCTCAAACTCGGTGTTACCCATCAACGGCGAGGCGCGCGCCAAGCGCCGGCTGGCACGGTTCGTGATCGCGAGCACCATCGTCAGATCGCGTAACAGTTCATCGGCTGGAGATGGCGGCTGCGGCGAAACCTGTTGGTGCGCTTTTAAAAACAGTTCGGGAGAATCCAGAATCCGCTGGCGTATCGACGTGGAGGCGTCGCGCCAGGCCGCGTAGAGTTCGCCGGCTTGGCGGCTGTTGATGCGGTACTTCGAAAACGCATCGGCCATGCGCTGGCAGTCCTTGGGGTTGGCGCGCGCCACCGGCGCCAGATACTTCATGGCGACATGCGCCGAGATCTCTCCGGCGCGGACGCGCTGCTGCACGGTTTCGGGAAGCTGTTCCACAAGAGCCAATCGGCGAGAGACCCAACTCACGCTGCGATCGAATCGTCGCGCCAGGTCTTCCAGGCTGTAGCCGAAACGTTGCTCCATCTCCTGAAGCAACCAGCCTTGTTCCAGTGCGGTCTCCTTTTCGGAAAAACGCATCGACCGATCCAGGACCAACGCGTCGGCTTCGCTCATTTCCCAAACAACGGCTTCCACCGTGTCGCGACCCAGTTGCTCCAGAGCCTCCATGCGTTTGTAGCCGTCGATAACCAGATATCGATCCGGACCCTTCGATACGGCGATGACCACGATCGGCGTCTGCTGTCCGGATGCCGCCAACGATGTCATCAACCGCCGTTGCCGGTCCGGATTCCGCGCCCGCAGATGTTCATACCGGCGGTCCAGTTGATGAAATTCCAGCTTCATTTCCCGTCATCCCTACTCGCACCGACTCTCGTACAGGCCGGATCTGGTCTTGCGCCGGATTGGGGTGAAGTGTGTCCGCAAGCCTTGTGGACTCAATTGGATAAGCCCTGAACTGGTCTTGCGCGGCCCGAAGCAGGACTGTGCCAAAAATCCCAATGAAATCAGCGCCTTTGACCCCGAACTCGTCTTGCGCGATGTCCCAGGGAAGTCGGCTCAGTGGCGGCGGCAGCCGAGCTTGGCAATCTGGCTGACCACAAGCTCGTTGACGCAATCCGACTCGCGGATCAGGCCGAAACCATCGGCGGCAAACACAACAGGGTCTCTTTGGGGCGTCTGGCATGGTGACCCATCATCACCACACCATTAATAGAACCGAGGTCCCGACGGTCCCGACCGGGGGAATTTACATAGCGAATCGCGAGTTCTATCCTGTGATGGGGTGTTTACTGAACGATGACTAAAATCCTGCCGCAGATTTTTCTCGTAGCGCTTTCGTTTTGCGCCACGGCACAGTCAGGAGGACACGAACATCTGGGACCTGCGCCTTTGGAGGCGGACGACTCTTTGTTTCCGACCGTCGGCCCGATTCTTGTATCGGTATCGATGCTTGCCACAATCAAATCCGACGGCCGCGTTTCACATACAAAAGTGCTAGACACAATTCGGGGTACTAACGATTTCTATCAAGGAACTTTGATCGGATATCTGGATGATGCTGTCGCCGCAGCAACACGCTGGCGTTTTGATCCGGCGATCGACTCCGATTTACGACCCATTGAGTCGCTCGCATCGATTACGTTTCTTTACGACAGAGTTTGGGGAAGGGGCACTGCATTGCCGACATTTACAACTGTCCCCTCGAAAACCGGTGACTATGTCCCGCCGATTCCCACCAAGCTATCGCGGGCCGAGTATCCCGTAAATTCGATCGGAATTGGAACGGTTGTCTTGAACCTGCACGTAGAAGCAAATGGCTCAGTTTCAGATGCACGAATTATCAAATCCGTTCCATCGTTGGACGAACCATCAATAATTGCTGCGAAGAAATGGCGATTTCAGCCAGCCCAATATAAGGGTACGTCTATACCTTCCACGGCGACCGCTGCATTTGTCTATTTGCCGTTCATGAGAAG
>QHXC01000153.1 GCA_003222815.1 Acidobacteriota bacterium
AGATCGAGGTCCAGCGGAACTTTTTCACTCAGCCGAAGAGTCAAGTCGCTGTCCCGCCTTCCAGCCGAAAGAGAATTGCTGGTATCGACTTCCAGTCTCATCGATGCCCGGTCGCCGGCTTCGAAATCCAGTTTCGGCGTCGTACGGCGCCGGTCATATTCGAGATCAAAGGAGAACAGGTCGGCTTCGGAGGACTTCGAAATGTCGAGCATACCGACGTCGTACTTCAGCGTTAGCGCCATTTCCTTTGCAGTCCCAATCGGCCTGGATTCACGCATGACTTGGTAATCGGGTGGTTCATCAATAATGGAACCGCAGCCCGCCGTCATCAGGACGAGTCCCGCAACGAGAGAAATCAGAGCTTTTTTCATGGCTTTTGGGTCGGCCGCATAATGATTTCGCTGATAAAGCTATTCGGTTCCTGGGTTACGATCATTCGCACGGCATGCGCTACATCCTCCGGCCGAAGCATTCGCTCGCGTACCTTGCTCGTACGGGTTTCTCCGGAGAACCGCGTATCCGTCGAGCCGGGACAGATGACAGACGCCCGGATGCTATATTGCCGCACTTCTTCGGCTAGCGATTCCGTGAATCCGACCACGCCGAACTTCGAAGCGCAATATACGGCGCGATTGGCTGATCCCACTTTTCCGGCAATCGAGGCAATGTTGATGATGTGCCCCGATTTCCGTTGGATCATCGATGGAAGTACGAAGCGGCAGGCGAAAAAGATCCCTCTTAGATTCGTTTCAATCAGATTGTCGAAATCTTCGTCCCCGAATTCCAGGACTGGTCCAAAGACCGCGATCCCTGCCGCGTTCACCAGAATGTCCACTGGACCGTTTCCCGCCGACACTTGCTCGAACAGGCGCTGCAGTTCTTCCTTCTTGCGGACATCGGTGGGGAAAACCGTTGCCGCCGACCCGATCGTTCGGGCCGTGTCCTCCAGTTCGCTCCTGCTGCGAGCGGCCAACGCCACATGGGCGCCCAGTTTTCCCAACTCCACCGCGATGGCACGGCCGATTCCCCGCCCCGCGCCGGTCACAACTGCGACTTGGTTTTGGATGGAAACCATATGAGTACTTGCCTGACTAATCCCCCGGTACTGCAACTTCCTGGTCCTTATATTGAAGCTGATAAAGTTTGTAGTAAATCCCGCGCTGAGCCAACAACTGTTGATGGGTGCCGATTTCGCGTACGCGCCCCTTATGCATGACAATAATCTTGTCGCACCTTTGAATTGTGGAGAGACGGTGAGCGATGATAATGGATGTCCGGCCTTCCATCAGGTGTTCAATCGCCTTGCGGATCTGGATTTCGGTCTCCGTATCCACGCTCGAGGTCGCCTCATCCAGAATCAATATCTGAGGGTCGTGCGCGAGCGCACGAGCGAAGGCCAGGAGCTGGCGTTGTCCGACGGAGAGGGTCGTGCCACGCTCGTTCACCGGGTGGTCCAAACCCATCGGCAGTGTGTGCAGGAACGGCGCCAGGTTCACATCCTGGGCCGCTTGGCTGACACGCTCTCGTGAAATCGGCGAGCCCAGACGGATGTTGGACTCCAGGGTTCCCGAAAACAGGAACACGTCCTGAAGTACGACCGCGAAGGAACCGCGCAGATAACCCAGATCCAGTTTCGCGATGTTCATTCCATCCAGAAGAATCTCGCCCTTTTGAATGTCGTAGAAGCGCGTGAGCAGGCTTGTCGCCGTTGTCTTCCCGGCTCCGGTATGGCCGACAATCGCGACGGACTCTCCCGGGCTGACGTGGAACGACACATCGCGCAGCACCCACTCATCATCGTTGTAGGCGAACCAGACGTTTCGAAACTCGATTTCACCGAGCGGTTGCCCGGCAGGCTTCAGCGCATCTACCGGATTCACAACGGTGGCGGGGGTATCGATCAGGTTGAAAAGCCGTTCCGAGCTTGCCATCGCAGACTGGAGGATGTTGTACTTTTCGCTCATGTCCTGGATGGGCTGAAAAAATCGTCGCGAGTACTGCAGGAATGCGACAAGCGCACCCAGCGTCAGCGATCCGGCCATCACTTTCCCACCGCCATACCAGATGATCAGAGCGATAGCGATCGAGCTCAGAAGCTCGATTGCCGGATAAAACCATGCATACGCGACTATTCCATCCAGATTTGCGGTCAGATGCTCCCGATTGACCGCGTCGAACTTTCTGAAGCTCTTTTGCTCTCGGTTGTAAAGCTGCACAATGTGCATTCCAGTGATGTGCTCCTGGAGAAACGCATTGATTTTCGCGATAGCGATGCGAACCCGCCGGTAGGAATCGCGGACCTTGCGGCGGAACATTTCAGTACTGAGCACGATCAGCGGAATCACGGATAGCGTCACCAGTCCAAGCTGCCAATTCAGAACAAGGATCGCCACCATGATTCCTAGAAGCGTAAATATATCGCCGAAGATCGAAACAATATCGGCGGAAAACATCTCATTCAGGACGTCCACATCCGTAATCACCCGGGTGATCAACCGGCCGACAGGATTCTTGTCGTAGAACGAAGGCGCGAGGCCCTGCAGATGTTGGAAGACCTGCATTCGCATGTCGTACATGATCTTCTGGCCCGTGTTCTGCAGCGTATATGTCTGCAGGGAAGCGCACAGGAACTTCAGGACCAGGAGCCCAACGAATGCCGCCGCAATGACCGTGAGTCCACGCAAGTTGCTCGTCGCGATGTATCGATCGATCGCGATCTTGGTAAGCCACGGAAACGTGATCTCCAGCACCGATTCGAAAAGAATCAAGAACAGCGCAAACGCCACGAACTTCTTGTACGGCCGGAGATACGTGATCAACCGGCGCATCAAGCGAGAGTCGTAAGCTTTTCCGAGGACTTCTTCGTCGTGCATGTCGTATTGAAGGAGTTGAACGCGGTTTTAGCCCGCGCTTTCCAGCTCTTCTTCCAACAACTGCCGCTGGTGCAGTTCGGCATAGTAACCGTTGCGGGCGAGTAGTTCGCTATGTGTGCCCCGCTCCACAATTGCGCCGTTGGCCAGAACGACGATCTCGTCAGCTTCCTTTACCGTTGAAACCCGATGGCTGATCAGAATCGACGTTCTGTGGCGCATGACCTGCTTCAGCTCATGCAAGATCTGCTCTTCGGTGTACGTATCGACACTCGAGAGCGCGTCATCCAGTATCAGGATCTTCGGATCCCGAACGACCGCACGGGAGATCGCGGTTCGCTGTTTCTGTCCACCGGAAAGCGTAATGCCACGCTCCCCGACCATGGTCTCGAATTTGTTCGGAAACGACTGCACGTCCTCATGGATGTTGGAAATCTCGGCCGACCGCTGAACGTCTGCATCGGATGCGGATTCCACGCCGAAGGCGATATTCTCCCGGATCGTCTCACCGAAGAGGAATGTGTCCTGCGGTATGAACCCGATCGCTCGGCGCAGCGTCTCCAGTGGAATGCGCTCTACGGGCACCCCGTCAATGAACAGCGAATTCGGCGGCGCGTCGTACAGGCGCGGGATCAATTGCACGAGCGAGGACTTACCTGATCCCGTGGCGCCGACAATCGCCACAGTCTTACCTTTGGGAATCGACAACGAGATGTTCCGCAACGTCGGCGCACCGTTATACGAAAAGCTCAAGTTTCGGAATTCAATGGACCCTTCAACCTGGAAGTCACTCCGCACACCAGGCTCATCCCTCACGTCCGCGGGCGCATCGAAAATGTAATTCAATCGCTCCATGGAAGCACGGCCCCGCTCGAACAAGTTGACAACCCAACCCAGAGCGATCATCGGCCAGGTCAGCAAGGCGAGATACATATTGAATGCGACAAAATCGCCGACAGAGATCGCACCCTGAATGACCTGGCGACCGCCAAACCAGAGAACGATCACAACGGCGACTCCAATCATCAACTCCATCGTTGGATAGAAAACACTCTGCACCCGGATCAGTTCGCGATTCTTATCGACGAGTGATCGATTCATCCGATCGAACTCCGCGACCTCGTGCTTTTCCTGAACAAACGCTTTGACGACCCGAATCCCGGCCAGGCTTTCTTGCACGCGCGCGCTGAGATCTGCGAGCTTCGCTTGTGCTTCTTCCGTGAGATCGTGAATTCCCTTTCCGAAATGGCGCACGCTGTAAGACACCAGCGGCAACGGTAGAAGCGAAAATACGGTCAGTGGCCAACTGATCTTGAGCATCAGCACAATGGCGAAGGCGGCGATAAGGCCCGTGTTTAGCGTGTACATGATTCCTGGCCCCAACAGCATGCGCACGTTGCTCAGATCGTTGGTTGCCCGCGACATCAACTCCCCCGTCTTGTTTTTCTGGTAGAAGGACAGCGAAAGACTTTCCAGGTGTTGGAACAGTTCATTGCGCAGCGTGTATTCGACATCGCGCGAAACGCCAATGATCAGCATTCGTGTAAAAAACCGGAACACCCCTTGCAAAATGGTCAGGCCGATAATGAGCGCCGCGTAGTAAGCGAGTTTTTGACGAGTGATGGACTCCTGGAGACCGTCAACGGCGTATTTCCCCGTGACCCACGGAGTGGCCAAAAGGAAGACATTGGTGCAGATAATGCACAGAAGGCCTAGCGCGAGACGCGGCTTGTGCTGCCGGATGTGCGCCATCAGGCGTGCCAGAACGGCCCACTTCGAAACTCTCTCTGGTCTTGCTTCTAGCATAATTTCCTAATAGTACTATATTGAAGAATGCTTTAAACCGGCGTGCAGCGGAGCATGTCCAATTGAAGCGTGGGGAAAGAGAGTGTCCAGCAGAGGACAACCTGCACATGGGACGAACCGTAACAGCTTCGATGCCGATGGCCTTAGGAAACCAGGACGCGGATGCCGGCCTTGTCGAACGATACCTCGCCGGCGACACGAGCGCCTTTGATGAGTTGATGATCCGTTATGAGCGGCAGATTTACAGGGTCTGCTACCGATTTGTAGAAAATCGGGAAGATGCGATGGACCTCGCCCAGGAGGTATTCATCAAAGCTTTCGAACACCTTCCCGGTTTCAGGCGGGAATCCAGCCTGAAGACGTGGCTTTATCGGATTGCAATCAATCATTGCATCAATCATGTGAAGAAGCAATCCCATGAATTCGTCGAGGTTGCCGAGCACATGTCCAGTGTCCGGCCATTGGTGCACGCGCAATTGGAGGAAAAGGAGCAGCGTGAACACTTCAGGCGCATGGTGCAACACCTGCCACCGAAGCAAAAGGCCATTATCGAATTGAGAATTAACGAGCAGCTCAGCTACGAAGAGATCGCGCGAATCTCCGGACGGTCGATTTCGACGATCAAAGCGAGCGTGTTTTTTGCATTGGAAAAACTGCGTAAATTGGTAAAGGATCGCTAAGCCATCTATGTTTGGTCATCTTGAGCCTGAAGATTTTGTGAATTTGATTGAAGGGTGTGCGCTGCCAGCCAAGCGCAAATCGCATCTTGACAGCTGTGCGCGCTGCGGTACGAAGTGGACATCGATGTTAGCAATGCACGCAGAGGTCACTTCACTGGATGCGGATATTCCCGAACCCGATTGGACAGAGTTCCGTTCCGCCGTTCGCGATCGGGCGCGTTCTTATGGAACAGGGAAAGAACATCCTCGCCTGCGGGTGTATTGGAACCGCTGCCTTTGCACCCCGCGGTCGAATCGAATGATGCTGACACGGTGAAGGCCGTATGGTCCCAAACGGCTCTCTTTGATGAGCTGGTCCAGCTCGATGACGCGGAAGAAGAGCAGCTGCGGCAGATGATCGCGTCCGCCGAGAAGAGAACGCCGTATCGCCAATGAAGAAACGTCTCATTGCCTTCTTGCTTGTGATCCTCCTGAGCCCGGCCGCGTTCTCACAGCAGAACCCGCAGCGGCTGAGAGGCCAGAACGCTGTCCCTCGCCCCGCAATTGAAGACGTTGTCCTGGGTTTCTACATCAGCCAATTTCAGCAGGTCGCCGACGTGAGCGATGAGGTCTTTGCCAAGGTCCTGCCGTTTCTACGCCAATTCATACAGGACCGTTTTGAGATTACGAACCGGAGGAGACGCGCATTGAACCAACTTCAGACACTGGTTCAACGAAACGATACCGATGAAGAAATCAAACGGGCCATTCGAGAAATCGACAAGGCGGATGCGGACATGCAGGCCAACCAGGGAAAATTCCTAAGCAACGTCGACCCCTTCCTGAACCCGCGGCAGCAGGCCAAAGTCCGCATGTTCCAGGTCATGAGCGACCAGCGTATCCGGCAAATGCTGGACCGCATCCAAAACTTGGGAAACCGTCCGGCTGTCCGGCCAGAGCGCTAGCGAATTTCGGACATAGGGCTACGTCCCCATTTTTCCTCCAAGAATTTTTCCTCCGTCGCGAAATTCATCGTAAACTCGACACCATGAAACTCAGTCTTGAAGGAAAAGTTGTGCTCATTACAGGCGGCAGCAAAGGTCTCGGCCTGTCATGCGCGAGCGCCTTCGCCGGCGAGGGCGCTCGTGTGGCGATCGCTTCACGCAAGCAGGAAAATCTCGACAGCGCGCGCCAGACGCTCGCCAAAGAGGGGTTCGAAGTCGTCACAACGCGTGCGGATTTCTCGGTGCCCAAAGACGCCCAGGCGGCGGCGGCCACGACCGAGCGGTTGCTTGGCCCAATCGACGTGCTCATCAATTCTGCCGGCGCGGCGAAACGTTTCCCGGCCGATACACTCACCGCGGAAGCCTGGCATCAGGGAATGAATTCAAAATACTTTCCCTACATCCATGCAATCGACGCTGTACGCCCCGGCATGATCGAGCGGAAACGCGGCGCGATTGTCAACATCATCGGGATGGGCGGCAAATCCGCGTCGCCGATGCATCTCTCCGGCGGAGCTGCAAACTCCGCATTGATGCTGGTCACAGTAGGCTGGGCAAGTATCCTTGGAAAATATGGCATACGCGTGAATGGGATCAATCCAGGAAACACGCTGACCGAACGCCTCCACGAAGCGCTGAAACTCGACGCTCAGGTACAGGGAATTACCGAAGCCGAAGCGCTGAAGCGCAATGAGGAGCGGTTGCCTTTGGGACGCGTGGCCCGTCCGGAGGAAGTTGCGGCTGTTGCTCTGTTCCTCGCCTCAGATCAGGCAAGCTACGTCACAGGCGCTATTATCCCTATGGATGGAGGCCGCCTGCCGGTAATTTAGGCCAGTTTCCTTTCCTCTTCCCTCTTGACACCTTCATGCCCATTGTGGAGGATCAAAGTAGTTTCACATTGGGCGTGGGGCTCAGACCCCGGGCCAGACCATGGTACAGAAAGAACCACCCGCTCCGCCTTTCCCTCCGGAGCAGGGACCTTGCCCTCAGGAGCCTTCCCCCCCAGTGCCGGCAATAGAACCCTTAAAAGTTCTCGTCGTCGAAGATCATCCCGACAACCGCGAGATGATTGCTTTCATGGTTAAGGAGATGGGGTACAAAGTCTATACGGCCGCGACGGGGAAAGAGGCCCTAGCCCTTTTGAATGAGTGTTTGCCCGACATTATCCTGCTTGACGTGATGATGCCAGAAATGGATGGCTTCGAGTTCTGCAGCATCGTGGGGGCAGACCCCAATCTTCACGACCTGCACATCATCATCACGTCTGCGAAAGGCACGCTGGAAGACAAGGTCAAAGGCCTCGAATTGGGAGCGGCCGACTACCTGATCAAGCCTTTTAGTCTCATCGAACTCAAAGCACGGATTGGGGTCGGGGAGCGGATTGTCCGATATCAGAAAGTCCTTAAGGAACAGCAAGCTCTGTTGGTGCAGATCGCTCGAGAGGACAAACTTACCGGTCTCCGTAATCGCCGTGATTTCGAGGAACGCGCCCAGGAAGAATGCCTCCGCGCCCACCGCTATCAACGGTCCCTCTCTCTGCTGGTTGGGGATATTGACTATTTTAAGCGAGTGAACGACCAATATGGCCACCCGCGCGGTGACACCGTTCTGAGGGAAGTGGGCCAAACCCTGCTACAACATTGCCGCACCAACGACTTGATTGCCCGCTGTGGAGGGGACGAGTTCGCCATCTTGCTACCAGAGACTCAGATGGAAGAAGCATTGAAGATGGCCGAACGCTTATGCGCCGCAGTAGGTGAACTGACGTTTACGCACCAGACAGACTCTTTTCATGTCACGATGAGCTTTGGTGTCACCTGCCTGGCCAGCCATCAACGGCTGCATTTGCCCGAACTTATGGACGAGGCTGACCGCGCGCTCTATAAGGCGAAGCACAAGGGCAGGAACCGTGTGGAGCGTTTTGTCACCGAACCAAGCTCATCGGAGCCTCGGGCGGATTCCAGCAAAGCCTAGCTTGGTAAACGTCACCGCAATTCGAATTGCGCGTTCAGTATCCCAGGCGCAGTATTCCTTCCTGCATACCGTTCACGGAACCCGCGTCAGCCACTCCTTTTGTTCTGCGTTTCAACCGTAAGACTTTGTATACCATCCGCAATCCGAAATCTCTTTGTATTTATGCAACCAGCAAAATCTGGAGATCCATCAGGTTCGTCTGCGTGGGGCCTGTCACAATGAGGTCGCCGGTGGCATTTAGGAAGTTAAAGGAATCGTTGCGCTGCAGGTATTTCGACGGCATCAGCCCACGCTCAACGGCTCGTGAGCACGTTGCGGGATCGACCAGACCTCCGGCCGCAGCCGTGGGACCATCGGTGCCGTCTGTAGCAACGCTGGCGAAGCACGACGGCCGATTTGGTGGACGCGATGCCATCGAGATGGCCCAAGCGAGCGCCATCTCCTGATTGCGTCCGCCAACGCCGTCACCCTGCACGGTCACGGTCGTTTCACCAGCCGCAAGAATGCATGCGGGCGGCTTCACCGGATTTCCAGTGCGGTCCATCTCGCGGGCAATGGCAGCGAAAAACCGGCCGATGTCCTTCGCCTCGCCTTCGACTCCTGTACTCAAAACCAGAGTGTTCAGGTTCAATTCGCGGGCTTTCCTTGCGGCGGCCTCGCTGAGGAGCTGATTGTTGGCGATGATGTGATTGTCGACAGTCTTGAATACCGGATCTCCTGGCTTGGGAGTGTCGGGAATGTTCCCGCACGCGCCTTCCTGGAAGCGTTCGAGCACGGCCTTCGGAACCTGGAGACCATACTTCTGAATAACGGCAATGGCATCTGAAAAGGACGTCGTGTCGGGAGCGGTTGGTCCGGAGGCAATGAAATCGAGCGGGTCGCCGATCACATCGGACATGATCAATGAGATCACGTGGGCCGGCGCCGCCCATTTTGCAAGCTGACCGCCTTTGAGGTCGGAAAGATGTTTTCGCACGGCGTTTATTTCCCGAATGTCCGCACCCGCGCGAAGCAGCAAGCTTGTCACTTTTTGTTTCTCTTCGAGCGTGATTGCTTCCGCCGGGGCAGGCCATAGCGCCGAACCACCGCCCGAAATCAGGCACAGGACAATGTCGCTCGACGTCAGTCCCTTCAGCAGCTGCCGCGTCTGTTGAACACCTCGAATACCGGCCGCGTCCGGAATCGGATGTCCGGCTTCGACGAGTTGGACGCGCTGGAGTGGAAGACCATGGCCGTATTTCGTGACAACAAGTCCGGCGGTAACGTACTTCCCCAACAGTTCCTCGATGACTTGTGCCATCCGTGCGGCCGCCTTGCCGGCTCCAATCACGATCAGCCGGCCGCGAATCGGCATCTCTTTGCCGGCCACAGAAAGCTCGCCATGGGCGACTTGAATAAAATTACGGATGCAGGTGGCAGGACTTGCAGCGTTCAGAGCGGCTTCCCAGATCTCCCGTGCCGACTGGCGAAGTTCGCTGATGTTCATTGCTTCGCGGCTTCGAGTCCCTTCGCGATTTTGGCGCGCATCTCCTCGATCGCAGCACGGTCATTTGCCTTTGGATTTTCTTGCAGGTAAGCATCGAGGTTCTGCAGCACGGCTTGCCACTTCCTCTCTTTCATATAGACATTCACCAGCATGAGCCGAACTGGGCCCGGATTGGAACTCATATCGAGGGCTCTTGTCAGTGCCGCCTCAGCTTCTGGGAAGAAAGAGGATTTGTAATTCGCCGAACCGAGGTAATAGTACGCGATGACCGACCGAGGATCGACTTTGATGGCTAGCTCCAGAGTGTCGAGTGCTTGATCGAGGAGCTTCCCTACGACTTCCTCGCCTTCGCTCTTCCGCGCGTCGGATTCTTCGATGTAAAGAACACCGAGGTTGGTCAAAGGCTGAACGTTCTTTCGATTCAATTCCCGCGCTCGCTGGTATTCCTTTTCCGCATCGCGATACCGCTTCGCTGCCTGATAGAGCAGCCCGAGATTGTTGTGCGCATGGTAGAAGTTCGGAGCAAGCTGGACCGCCTCCTCAAGCAGCTTGGCAGCTTTGTCCGTCTGTCCCTTCTTCTTTTCCTCGAGCGCTTTCTCGTAGTCCTGAACGGCTTTCTTTGGCAGAGCCTCCTTCATCTGGGAGACATCGACAATATCAGGGTCCGCGGCGTCGAGACCGGTGGCTTTATCGCGAAATGGCGCGACCTTCTTGAGAAAAATACTGAGGTTTGCCGTGCCGATCTGGTTGTAGATTTCCACCGACTGCCGGACCGCCTCATATCCTTCGAGGTTTACGGAAACATAATACGTCCCGGCCTGAAGCCCTCTGAACTCAAAGTTGCCGGCGCTGTCCGTAAATGTCGTGTTTATGAGTTGCAAGGTCGCCTTCTCCAACCGGACTTCGATACGCATGTCTCCTTCTCGAGCTGAGCGCAGGACCAACCAAGCTTTTTTCATCATACGGGGGGACCTCGACGATGCCGCGTTTATACATATCCGGCGAACAAAATGTCAAATAAAGGATACCGCAAACCAATTTCGAATTTCGCATTTCGCATTTCGAAATCCATTAAACTAGGTGCCCTATGACAACGGGGCTCGGCACGGTTCTTATTTCAGAGGGCGAGATTCGACGCCGAATTGCGGAAATCGGCCGGCAGATCTCGAAGGACTATGCGGGCCGGACGGTGACTCTGGTTGGAATTCTGAAGGGAAGCTTCATGTTCCTGGCGGATGTGATCCGGGCGATCTCACTGGAAACTCCGGTGGAAGTGGATTTCATGTCGGTCTCCAGCTACGGTGACGCCACCACAACATCGGGAACGGTTCATATCGAGAAGGACCTGGGAATCTCAATCGATGGTAAAGACGTCATCATCGTGGAAGACATCGTGGACACGGGTCTCACGCTGCTTCACGTCTACAACATTCTTTCAGCCCGGGGAGCACGGAGCCTTCGCGTGGCAACATTGTTGGAAAAACCGGGCAAGTCCAGATACGATCGGCCGCTGGACTACGTCGGATTCAAGATCCCCAACAAATTCGTTGTCGGATTCGGCCTCGATTATGCGCAACGCTATCGCAACCTCCCCGATATTCGCGTGTTAGATGATGAAGCCTGATTTTGGCAGATATATCGACCATACCCTGCTACGTCCCATCGGAACGACTACGGACATTCATCGTCTGTGTTCGGAAGCCATCGAATACGGAATGGCGGCGGTGTGCATCTTCCCTTCGTATATTCCGATCGCACGCGGCCTGTTGAAAGACACACGCGTGAAAATCGCTACCGTCATCGCTTTTCCATTCGGAATCACGTTTACGGAGATCAAGGAAGCGGAGATGCGCGCCAGCGCTGCACGCGGGGCGGACGAGACGGATTTCGTCATCAACATTGCGGCTCTGAAATCCGGAGAGGACAAGTTTGTCGAAGAAGAAATGCAACTTCTCACGTCCCGGGCGCGAACACTAGGCGTTCACACGAAATTTATTATCGAAACCGCCTACCTTAGCGAGGACGAGAAGATTCGCGCGTGCAAAATTGCGAATCGGGTACGGCCGGACTTCATGAAGACCTCGACTGGCTATGGACCAGCCGGCGCGACGGTCGACGATGTTCGCTTGATGCGAACGACTCTCCTTCCCGAAATTCAGATCAAGGCTGCAGGCGGTATTCGCTCTTACGCTGAGGCCGTGCAGTTGTTGCAGGCTGGCGCGTCGAGGCTCGGGACAAGCTCGGGAATCAAGATTATCGAAGAGGCACGCAAAGGATGAAACCGGATTCCGTAGCACCATCGTCCGAAGCGAGATTCCTTTCGACGCTGGTCGAAATCAATCACGAGATCACATCTATCCTCGATCTCGACGAGCTCTTGAACAAGATTGCGGAGCTGACGCATCGGATCGTTCCATACGAAATATTCAGTATCTTTCTTGTGGACGATGAAAAGCAGGAGCTTTACCTCCGGTTCGCCCTCGGTCATCCTCCCGAAGCACGGAATCTCCGAATCCCGATCGGTCAAGGTGTGACGGGAACCGCAGCGCTGGAACGCAAACCCGTCATCGTGGATGACGTCCGCAAATATCCACGCTATATCGAGACCGTAAAGGCTGCGCGATCCGAACTCGCAGTCCCACTGGTCAGCAAAAACCGTGTTGTCGGCGTACTCGACATTGAAAGCCCCGAGATCGGCGGGAGATGCTGGCTCTGTTGTACGAGATCAGCATTGAAATGGGTTCCACGTTGGAAATCGACGAACTGGTTTACAAGATCGCTGCAGCGGTGAAATCCAAAATCAATTACCGCATCTTCTCGATTTTCCTGCTGGATGAGCGCCAGGGAGTGCTTTATCCCAAGTTCGTCATCCGCTCCAACGAACCCGAAAACCAGAAGATCGTACTGCCTCTAGGCAAAGGGCTCATCGGGACGGCAGCTATGCAGAACGAGCCGCTTCGTATCGGCGATGTGACGAAAGATTCACGTTACCTGGCCGTACATTCAGAAACCCGCTCGGAGCTGGTTGTACCGCTGACATCGAAAGGCAAAGTTGTCGGCATTATCGACCTCGAAAGTACGGAATTGAACTATTTCACCGAAGACCATCAGCGCTTCTTGATGACGCTCGCGTCCCGCATCGCTTCCGCGCTCGTGAATGCGGAGCTGTATGCCCGTGTTTCGGCCAATGAGCGGCGGATGGATCGTGAGATGAAGATCGCGAAGGAAATCCAGCATCAGTTGATGCCCGATGACCCGCCGTCGATTCCACCGCTGACGATGGCCATCCTGTTCAAGCCGGTAGCCGAATTGGGCGGAGACTTGTACGACTGGATCCCCTTCGACGACGGCCGCCTCGCCATCGTCATCGGAGATGTTACGGGAAAGGGCGCACCCGCCGCCCTCTACGGCGCTCTGTCGAGCGGCATCATCCGCACACGGGCCGCCCGCAAATACCCGCCCGGCCAGATGCTCGAACTGGTGAATAAGACGCTGTACGAGCGCCCGATCGAAACCCAATTCGTGGCGCTGACATATTCGATTTATGATCCAAAGCTGCGCACAATCACGCTGGCAAATTCTGGCTTGCCTTATCCGCTGCTGGTGCGCGCCGGCGAGTCAAGATTCCTGGATGTTGGAGGAATTCCGCTCGGTCTGTTCCCGGAATCCCGGTACCAGGAGATCGAACTACAGCTTCAGGCTGGTGACGTACTGGTCCTCTATTCCGACGGAGTGATTGAATCCCGCAACGATTCCGGGGAAGATTTCGGCTTGAAGCGTTTCGCGGACGTGGTTCGCGCGAATCACGAAAAATCCGCGGAAGAGATTGTGAAAGCCGTTACCAGCAGCCTGGCCCACTTCATCGGGGGAATGAGGCCGCAGGATGACCGCACGATGATTGTGGCGAAGATGGGGAGTTAGCCGCTCAGGACTGCCACCATCTCCTCATGGATTCTCCCGTTCGACGCCACAATCTCCTTCATGTAAACCGAATACGGGTCTCCTTTGAAATCCGTGACCCGCCCGCCGGCTTCCTCAAGAATCACGAGGCCCGCCGCCGTATCCCACGGACTGAGATCCAGTTCCCAGAAACCGTCGCAACGGCCCAGGGCGGTGTAGCACATGTCGAGAGCGGCTGAACCGCCGCGGCGCACGGCCTGGCTCTCGATGATAAACGCCTCAAACTGGCTCATGGCGAGAGCGATTTTCTCGCGAACGCGGTAGGGAAAACCGGTTGTAAGCAGTCCATCGCCGAGTTTCGCGACGCCGGAAACCTGGAGCCGCTCTCCATTGAGAAACGATCCCAATCCGCGCGCACCACTGAACATTTCATCCCGCCATGGGTCGTAGACGGCGCCGGACACGACTTCACCGGCCTGTTCAAAGCCGATGGAGACGCAGAAAAACGGATACTGGTGAGCAAAGTTGGTTGTGCCATCGAGCGGATCGATGATCCACTTCGACCGGCCGGCGCCGGACGCGCCGGATTCCTCAGCCAGGATAGCGTGATCCGGATACCGCTCACGAATACGGCGGATAATGAGGGCTTCGCTTTCCTTATCCGCAACCGTGACCAAGTTGGCCCTTCCCTTAAGCTCAACCTGCTTCTCGCCAGCCATGTACTGCTTCAGGACGTCGCCGCCGGCCCTGGCGAGTTCGATCGCAAAATCCAGATATTCCATTTTTTTGGCAGGGGTCGCCTGAACCGGCTAAAGCCGCGACTACACGCATGTTCAAACATCTCGGCAAGTCTGTAGTCGCGGGCTTTAGCCCGCGTGTTCCACCTACCTCGGGGCGGTCGCCGGTGTGTTTGCGCTAAGCGCTTCCATTAGTTTCACAAATCGTTCGTCTTCGGTGAGAAGCGCAAATGCCGGTTCGGCTTTGATCTTTTCCGCGTCTTTAAAACCTTCTTCAACGGCTTTGTACAGATACGAAATGGCGCGATCTTTGTCGCCGTTGCCCGCGAATACTTTGGCGAGATAGAAGTTCAACGTGGATTCATTGCGCTGTGAGGTTTGGATCAGGGTACCGAAACCCGAACTGTGATCAAAAGCTTTCGGATCGATTTCGAGAGCGCGCTGATAGGCTTTGTACCCCTCATCGTAGCGTTCCATCGCGAAGAGGCACGCGCCGATATTCAAAAGGATGGTCGGCGATTCCGGACGAATCTTCAGTGCCTTGTTGTAATGCTCCATCGCGTGATCGTAGTCCTTGCGGACATACGCGACCGTCCCGATATTGTTGAGCGCTTCCAGGTAGAACGGATTTTGTTTAAGCGCTTCCCGGTACGACTGTTCAGCTTCGTTGAGCTTTTGGCTTTGGTGATAGACCAATCCGAGCCGGTTCAGAGTGGATGCGTTGTATCGATCCAGCGCGATTGATTTTCTATACTCAATGATCGCGTCTTCGTACATCTTGCGAGCGAAGAACGAATCGCCGCGCCTCTCGTGCAGCGTTGCGGTTTCCAAATCTTTCGCCGGCATCAGGACCAACACCTGAAGCAGGTCCCCTTCGCGCTTTTCCACAAGTACCGCATTGTCCTTCGAAAGAGTGTCCGCCACCACACGCGCATTCTTGGCATTTTCTCTGGCGTAGCGCGACGCCCGCAGGTTGAGTCGCATGATGGTGTTATCCGGACTGTGCTCGAGTGCTTTTCGAACCTGACGTTCGGCATCACTGAATTTGCGCTGCGCATAATAGAGCGCGCCGAGATTGTTGTTCGCGTCGCTGTCCTGGGAATCCAAGCGAAGCGCCGCTTTGTACGCGTTTTCCGCGTCCCTTATACGGTTGAGGATATGGTAGGAGATGCCAAGCCGATTCAGTATCCCGGCATCTCTCTGTCCAGGAGGAATGTTTTGGTAAGCGGCGGCAGCATCGGCATATTGTTTCTGATCAAATTTCTCATTACCGATGGCCGCTTGCCCGAACACATGCGTGCTCAATAAGGCGAAACCAATCAATATTCGGACCATAACCAATTCCCCAGTTAAGCCAAATTTTACAGCACTTTCGCCCTTAACTCCCGCGCTTTGTCGCGCAACTCAGCGGCCCGTTCGAACTCGAATTTCTTAGCGGCTTCGCGCATTTCGGTTTCGAGTTTGGCGATGATCTCGGCGATTTTAGCCGGGTCTTCGGTCAGGAGCTCTTCCGTTTCTTCTTCGGGCAACTTGACGTAATCGGCCTCCGAGATCGCGACGAGCGTCATGTCGACGGGCTTGATGATGCTTTCAGGAGTGATGTTGTTTTCGACGTTATAGCGCGACTGAATTTCGCGACGCCGATTGGTTTCATCGATGGCGCGTTTCATCGAATCCGTCATCGTGTCCGCATACAGAATAGCCCGGCCGTTGATATGCCGGGCCGCGCGCCCCATGGTCTGGATAAGCGAGTCGCCGGAACGCAGGAAGCCCTCTTTGTCCGCATCCAGAATGGCCACGAGCGAAACTTCCGGCAGGTCCAGGCCTTCGCGAAGCAGGTTGATGCCGATGAGCACGTCGAAATCGCCGCGGCGCAGTCCGCGAAGGATCTTGATCCGCTCCAGAGTCTCGACCTCGGAATGCAAGTATCGGCACCGGACGCCAACCTCGGTGTAGTACTCGGCGAGGTCCTCCGCCATCCGCTTGGTGAGCGTCGTGACGAGCACTCGCTCGTTGGTCTCCGCACGCCGTCGAATTTCATGGAGCAGATCGTCGATCTGCCCGCGTACCGGCCGCACTTCGACTTCAGGATCGGTCAGACCTGTCGGCCGAATCACCTGCTCGACCACAACCCCTCCGCATTTCGTCAATTCGTACGGACCAGGTGTTGCCGAAACATAGATGAGCTGATTCGTCCGTTTCTCGAATTCTTCGAACGTTAATGGGCGGTTGTCCAATGCCGATGGCAGGCGGAAACCGTATTCAACGAGGTTTTCTTTCCTCGATCGATCCCCGTGATACATGCCGCGAAGCTGCGGCACCGTTTGATGGCTCTCATCGATGAACATAAGCGAGTCCTGAGGCAGATAATCGAGCAGCGTCGGCGGAGGCTGGCCCGGCATCCGCCCGGTGAAGTGCCGCGAGTAGTTCTCGATTCCATGGCAGTAGCCGACCTCTTTGATCATCTCCATATCGAACAGCGTGCGTTGATGAACACGTTGCGCCTCCAGCAACCGGCTCTGCTGCTCGAGCAGCGTTTCCCATCCTTTCAATTCTTCCTTGATCGTTTCAATCGCGTGTTCCAGGCGCGGCCTTGGCATGACGAAATGGCTCCTTGGATACACCGTCAACCGGTCGAAGACACGAACCTCCTCACCTGTAAGCGGGTCAAACGCGCCGAGCTTCTCGACTTCATCGCCCCACAGCTCGATTCGGAAGCCGATGTTTTCATACGTGGGATGAATCTCGATCGTGTCACCGCGAACGCGGAATGTCCCGCGTTTGAAATCGAGGTCGTTACGTTCGTAAAGGATTTCCACGAGTTTCGAGAGAATGTCGCGGCGGCTCATCCGCTGGCCTTTTTCGAGCATCAAAAGCATGCCGTAATAGGCTTCCGGAGATCCCAGGCCGTAGATGCAGGACACCGAAGCCACGATGACCACATCGCGGCGTTCAAACAACGACCGCGTCGCGGACAGCCGCAGGCGGTCGATCTCATCGTTGATCGTGGATTCCTTTTCGATGTACGTATCCGTCGCGGCAATGTAAGCCTCGGGCTGATAGTAATCGTAATAACTGACGAAATACTCGACGGCGTTTTGCGGGAAGAAACCCCGAAACTCGTGATAAAGCTGTGCGGCCAGGGTCTTGTTGTGTGCCAGGACGAGCGTCGACCGGTTCAAGCGCTCGATGACCTTGGCCATCGTGAACGTCTTACCGGATCCTGTCACACCGAGCAGGACCTGATGCTTCTCCCCGTCCAGCAGCCCGTATGTCAGTTGATCGATGGCGCTCGCCTGGTCACCGCGCGGCGAGTAGGATGACACCAACTTGAAGTCCATAACCGATCAATTGTAACCGCGGATGACGCGGATTGCTCCGATTGAATCCGCAGAGTCCTCGCTATCCGTGGCACAGTTATTGAAAATGCAATTCATCACCAACATAGACCCCTTTGACACTGTGAAATCAGCGCCGTATATTCCCAACTCTCATGAGAGATGCGCGCCTCGTTTTTTTGGTTTTCATTACGGCCTGGCTGCACGGAAATCTCCTGGCCCAGACGCCACAGACGCCAACCGCCGGGGACGCGGCGAGCGAATTGAAGCTCGACACCGGCAAGGAAATCTTTGAGGCGGCTTGCATCGGATGCCACGGCCCCGGAGGCAAGGGACAGCCAGAGTCCACGTTGGGATTTGAGCGGCCTTCCACGTTCCCCGATTTCTCCGATTGCAACGGCAGTACTCGCGAGCGGACCTTCGACTGGAAGGCGACGATTCACGAGGGGGGGCGTGGCCGGGGATTTTCCGAGATCATGCCGTCGTTCGCCGAAGCGCTGACCCTGAATCAGATCGACAAAGTGATTCAGTACTTGCGCGCGCTTTGCACGGAACCCGGCTGGCCTCTTGGCGAGTTGAATTTGCCGCGCGCCCTGGTGACCGAGAAGGCTTTCCCGGAGGACGAGTGGGTTCTGACGACTGCGGTCAACGCCAAAGGCGCCGGCGGCGTCTCCAGCGAGTTGGTCTATGAGAAACGCTTCGGTACAAAGAACCAGCTAGAGTTCGCTGCTCCGTTCAACTTCCTCGAGCGGGATAACCGGAGCTGGGTAGGCGGCATTGGAGACCTCGTTCTCGGTTACAAACGAACCTTGCTCCACAGCATGAATACCGGTTCCATCTTCAGCTTGCAGGGCGAGATGGCGCTGCCGACGGGAAACCGGCTACGGGATCTGGGCTCCGGCGTCACCACCTTTGAAACCTTCGCTGCCTTTGGACAGCGTCTGCCGCGTTTGAGTTTCCTCCAGATGCAGGCCGGCGCCGAACTTCCGGCCAACACCGAAGAGGCGCCTCAAGCCGTTTTCTGGCGAG
>QHXC01000726.1 GCA_003222815.1 Acidobacteriota bacterium
AGATGGAGGGCCGGGCTCGTAGTCGCGGGCTTTAGCCCAGGTTTCAATGGCTCGGAAGTATACGCATTTGATTGTTTGCCGAATTTGTGGGCTTGAAGCGAAATTCCCCTCCTTGGCCAAGGAGGGAGTTCGTTTCACGCAATCAAATGCGTATACTTCCCCGCTTTCAATGGCGGGGCTAAGCCCGCGACTACGACCTGTCCTGTACAATGCGTCTATGGAGTTTGGAATCTCGACACAAATCCACCGCCGGCAACCGGTCACCGTGGATCTGTTGGAATCCATACGGAAAGCCGGTTACGAACGATTCGAGCTTTTCTGCAACCGTCCTCATTTGGATTTCCACGATCCCGGGCTTTTGCGCACCGTTGGACGCTGGTTCCAGGAAAACGCCCTTCCGGCGCCATCGATTCATTTGCCGTTTCTCGAAAATGTTGGACCGAAACAGAAAATCTGGATATCTCCACTTGATCCGGAGCGCCGGCATCGAGAATTTGCCTTGGACGAGATCAAGCGCGCGCTCGAGCTCGCCGAGCGTGTAACGCCATCCTATGTAGTGATGCATCTCGGTAATCCCGGGGACACTTTCAGCCCCGTTGCCTTTGATTATGCCTATACGGCGATCTCCCAAATCCGCGAATTCGCCGGCGTGCGCGTCATGATCGAGAACATTCCGAACGAGATTTCGACGATCGAGCGGATTCAGGAATTCAGAAGGGCCGCGGACGTGCCCGATATCGGAATCTGTTACGATACCGGACACGGCCATTTACAGGGAGTCACGAAAGGCCTCGAGTACATTCACACGACGCACGTCCATGACAATCATGGCGAGAAGGACGAACACTTGTGGCCATTCGAAGGCGCGCTCGATTGGCCGGCGCTCATCGAAAAGCTCGTTGTTGCAAAATATCAGGGTCCATTCATTTTCGAGACGCGCGGCGGAGATCCAACAAAGGGCGCGGATTCGCGGAGCCGTCTGCGGGACCTTTGGGACGAAGCGCAGAATTCAATTGAAGAATTCAGGCTAAAGTACAAGTTATGACGCACACCTACATCGAAGACATCGGGAAATATGTCGGTGGAGAGGTGACGCTCCGAGGCTGGGTGCACCATAAACGGTTTCGCCGGAGATGTTCTCGGCCGCCGACAGTCTCACTCACGAATCCTCACTCGCCGTTACCGGCACAGTGCGCCAGGATTCGCGGGCGCCCAGCGGATTCGAGCTCGACGTTTCCGATCTGAAGGTCTATCAGGAAGTCTCCAAGGAGGAACCGTTCCCGATCACGCCGAAGGAACACGGCATCGATTTTCTGATGGATCAGCGGCATCTCTGGATCCGATCCACACGCCAACATGCGATCCTAAAAATTCGTCACGAGATCATCAAGGCAGTGCGCGACTTCTTCGACAACGACGGCTTCACGCTTTGCGATACACCGATCCTGACACCAGCGGCATGCGAAGGCACGACAACTCTGTTCGAAGTGAAATATTTCGATGAGCAGGCATTCCTCACCCAATCCGGACAGCTTTACAACGAGGCGACCGCCGCGGCGCTGGGTAAGGTCTACTGCTTTGGTCCGACGTTTCGCGCGGAAAAATCCAAAACTCGACGGCACCTGACCGAGTTCTGGATGGTCGAACCGGAAGTCGCCTTTGCGACAGTCGAGGACACGATGGACCTTGCCGAACGCATGATCACGTTCATTGTTCAGCGCGTGCTTGAACGAAGATCAAGCGAATTGAAGTCGCTGGAGCGCGACCTAACCAAGCTCGAAAAGATCTCGACTCCGTTTCCCCGCATCAGTTATGACGATGCCGTCAAAATCCTCCAGAACAACGGCTCAGAAATCCAATGGGGCGGGGATTTCGGTGGCGGCGACGAAACGATCATCTCACAGCAGTTCGAAAAGCCGGTCATGATCCACCGATATCCGAGCGCCATCAAAGCGTTTTATATGGAACCCGATCCGATTCGGCCCGAAGTCGCTCTTTGCGTGGATGTACTGGCTCCCGAAGGTTATGGTGAGATCGTTGGAGGCGGTCAGCGCGCTGCAAGTCACGATCTGCTCGTCGAGCGCCTCAAAGAACACGGGCTTCCCCGTGAGGTCTTCCAGTGGTACCTCGATCTGCGGAAATTCGGCTCGGTACCGCATGCCGGCTTCGGTATGGGCATCGAGCGCGCAGTCACCTGGATTTGCGGTCTGGAGCACGTGCGTGAGACGATTCCCTTTCCTCGCATGCTGTACCGATTGACGCCATGAGATAAACACGAAGCTCCGCGAATTGCCCGAATGACGCGCATGGGCCGCTCCATAATTGCTATTGGCAGCGTTCGGAATTCTATCTCCGGCCCATTCGCGCAATTCGCGGCGAAAAACTCTGGGCCTTTGTGCCTTGGTGTCTTCGTGTTTTATGATGCCTAGAGGAGTCTTATGTCCGATATTTCCATCGTTGGTGTGCCGATGGACCTGGGTGCGGACAGGCGCGGTGTAGATATGGGTCCCTCTGCCCTGCGGTATGCAAATCTAAATGAAAAACTGAAAGAACTCGG
>QHXC01000154.1 GCA_003222815.1 Acidobacteriota bacterium
TCCCGCCTTCGACAATCACCGGGAGCAGGTCCCTCATGTCATTGCCGAAGAGTTCCGACTCGAACAGGGCTTCGCGCGCCTTCATCCAGTTGATATTGCCGCGCAGCGTGTTGATTTCGCCGTTGTGAGAGATGTAGCGAAACGGATGAGCGAGCGACCAACTCGGGAATGTATTCGTGCTGAAGCGCTGATGGACTACCGCCAGCGCCGACTCCATTCGCGGATCCGCCAGATCGGGAAAATAGATCTCGATCTGCTCCGCCGAGAGCATTCCCTTATAGACAATGGTGTTCGCCGACAGGCTGTCGAGGTACAACTCGGCCGTCGTTTTTTCAATTCGTTTGCGAATCAGGTAAAGCTTTCTTTCAAATTCAACGGCCGACCGGATGTACGGATTTCGCTCAATGAAAACCTGCTTGAATACCGGTTCCACTGCTTTCGCCGTGTCCCCGATCGGGGCATTGTTTGTCGGCACGGTCCGCCATCCCAGCAGTCTCTGTCCCGCCCGCCCGATGGCTGCTTCGATGATTTCTTCGCACCAGCGTGCCGAATACGCATCCCGCGGAAGGAAAACCATTCCAACCCCGTAGCCTCCCGGCGCCGGCAGAGTGAAGCCCAATTTCTTGCATTCGCTCTTGTAAAACTGATGCGGAATTTGCATCAGGATTCCGGCTCCGTCGCCTGTGTTTGCCTCGCAACCTTTGGCTCCGCGATGTTGCAGGTTCATGAGAACCTGGAGGGACCTCCGCACAATTTGGTTCGATTTCCGGCCGGCAATATCGACTACGAAACCGACTCCACAACTGTCATGTTCGAATTGGGGATCGTACAATCCTTGCTTTGGCGGCACCGCTGAATACATATGGCTCTACCTCGTGTGCGAAGAGAATTGCCGTTCGACGCCGGTCTTACTCTAGTCATTTTTTAAGAATAAGTCAGCCTACAAAATAAAAGTACTTTGCATAAGAAGAGCTAATACTGTATCGTCTGCCGTAACAGGCAGGGCGAAGCTTAGAATATGAATCTCGATACGTTGAGTCTCTATTGCGATGTGATCCGCTCCGGAAGCTTCTCGCTTGGCGCAGCCGCGCACCGCATATCTCAATCGGCTGCCAGCCAGGCGGTCCGGCAGCTCGAGGAGGAAGTCGGCGCGCAACTCATCGACCGGACCAAAAGGCCATTCATGGTGATGCCGGAGGGAAGGAAGTTCTTTGACGCGTGTCTGGTCCTGCTCGAAAACTTCGAAAAGGCAAAGGCGGAAATCACTTCGCAACGGACGCTGGTGGGTGGCGCTGTACGCGTTGCGGTGATCTATTCCGTGGGACTGCACGATATGGGTTTTTATACGCAGCAGTTCACGACACGATATCCGCAGGCGAAAATTCGTTTAGCCTATCTGCACCCGAACGAAGTCATTGATGCGGTAGTCAATGATGAGGCCGATCTCGGAATTCTTTCCTTTCCGGCGCCGCACCGGTCGCTGACGATTGTTCCCTGGCATTCCGAGCCGATGGTGTTTGTATGCCATCGTACGCATCCGCTCGCGAGGAGGAAGACGGTTTCATTCTTGGACCTCGAAGGCGAAACGTTTGTTGCCTTCGATCGGGGTCTCGTTATTCGGAAAGCCATTGATAAGGCTTTGCGCCAGCGTGGCGTTTCAATCAATGCCACGATGGAATTTGACAACATCGAGACGATCAAGCAGGCCATCACGATTCAATCCGGCGTCAGTATCCTTCCACAACCTAGCGTGCTGAGAGAGATCGAGGCCGGTATTCTTGCCGCCATCCCGCTGGACATGCCGGAGCTGGTTCGCCCGATCGGCATCATCCATCGGCGTCAGAAGCTGCTCACGCCGACGGCGGATAAACTGCTGGATTTTCTCCAAAGCCAAAAGCATTAGTTGAGGTAGAACGGCATTGGAGTAAAGCACAACACCAGCATGGCAAGTGCGATCCAGCCAAGCCAGATATGGCGGCGGCTGAGCGGGATTGAATCGTCCAGAGTCATCGGATGACGCAAGCCGATGAAGAGGAGGACCGTGGTCCACAGAAGCCAGCCCTGCCAGTAAAAAATACCGAGGGGGATGAGAGAAAAGAGGAATCCTTGAGAGATCCTCTTGTGGACGCGTCCGAACAGCGCGTAAGCTATGTGGCCTCCGTCGAGTTGGCCTACCGGCAGCAGGTTTAGAGCGGTGGCGAAAAAACCGAACCACGCGGCCAAGCCAATGGGGTGGAGGTCCAGATCCATCCCGGGTGGCGGCACCTTGCCCATCAGGAATTCGAGGAGTTTGAAAATGAGCGGCTCGCCTAATCCAAAACCTCCAGCCGGGTCGGGTACGACGAAATGGGACTGGGTCAGTGCGATGAGAAGTGCGGGTATGGCGAGGACGAATCCTGCGATCGGCCCAGCGATGCCGACATCCAACAGCGCCGCCCGATGATGAATCGGAGAACGTATCCGGATGAAGGCGCCCATCGTTCCAACAATTGTGGGGGCCGGTATGAAATATGGAAGACTCGCGGAGATTCCGTAATATCTGCACGTCAGGTAATGACCCATTTCATGCGCAAGGAGAATGGCCATGATGGCTAAACTGAACGGAAGTCCGGTGATCAACAGGGACGGTGTACGCCAAATTTCGCGTGTGAAGTCGCGGAGCCCGCTCCCGAGAGAGTTCGTGAATCCCGCCATCAGAACTGTGCCGACGATCGACGTGCTCACACAGGTCAGGATGAACAAAGCAATGTTCAGCCAGGGAAACTTTTGCTCGGGCGCCTGCTCGAATAAGATTTCGGCGGGCGGATTAAACGTGTTGTCCATGAAACGCTTGGTACTTCTATTACAGCGATTGCAAGTCTTTGCCTGGCTTGAAGCGCACGGCTTTTCCTGGAGGGATATTCACTTCCGAGCCGGTACGAGGGTTCCGTCCGATTCCCGTCTTCCGCGGCTTTACAGAGAAGACGCCAAAGCCACGCAACTCAATCCGATCGTTGGCCTTGAGGGCGTCTTTCATGCAATTGAAGATGGTGTCCACCGCCTGCTCTGCTTTCGTCTTGCTGACTCCCGTCCGATCTACGATCTGATTGACAAGATCGAGTTTGATCACTGAAACCTCCGTCTCGTAAAGCTGGTCTGCTATCTCTTTTGTAACCATATTTTTAACATCACAGGGGGCGTTAGGCAATGCCAATTAAAGCCGACCGATGGATAAGGCAAATGGCCGAACTCCATCATATGATCGAACCATTTAGTTCCTCCCAAGTGGCCGAAGGCATGATCTCTTATGGGTTATCTTCTTACGGATACGACCTTCGCCTGGCCGACGATTTCAAAATTTTCGTCCCTCCGCCGGACGTCATCCTTAACCCAAAGTCCATTCCGCCCGAATACTATCGTGACCACCGTGGGCCATTTTGCGATATCCCACCTAACGGCTACATCTTAGGCCGGACAATGGAATACCTCCGCATTCCTCGCGATGTGCTGACAGTGTGCATGGGCAAATCCACGTATGCGCGGACGGGAGTCCTGGTCAACGTCACGCCCTTCGAGCCCGAGTGGGAGGGATTTGTCACGGTCTCGATAGCGAATACGACACCGGTCCCGGTACGGGTTTTCGCCAACGAAGGTATATGTCAGGTGCTTTTCTTTCAGTCGGATGAGGCCTGCGAGGTTTCGTACAAAGACCGGAAAGGGAAATACCAGGCACAGACGCGAATAGAGTTTCCGAAATTGGAAAAGGAGAAGTAATTTCGGGACGGAGGAAAAAATTCAACCCGAAATTCCCTTAAATCGCGAGCCCGCCATCCACCTGCACCACCTGTCCGGTCATATAGCCAGCCTGAGGTGAAAGCATGAATAACGCCACCTCGGCCATTTCTTCGGGTTTGGCGAAGCGGCCAAGTGGAATCCGTTCGAGTGCCTTCGCGCGATATTCTTCGTTCAAGACTCCCGTCATGTCCGTTTCGACGAAGCCGAGGGCGAGGGCATTGACCGTGATGTTGGCTTTCGCTACCTCCTTAGCGAGCGCCTTGGTGAAGCCGATCATGCCCGCCTTGGATGACGAATAGTTGACCTGGCCGGCCATGCCGACGATTCCGCTAATTGAAGTGACATTCAGAATGGTCCCGCTTCTCTGACGGAGCATCACGCCGATGACGGGCTTGGTCACGTTGAACACCCCTTTCAGATTCGTGTCCAGGACGTCGTCCCAGTCCTTCTCGCTCATTAGCGCAATGAGTTTGTCCCGTGTAATGCCTGCGTTATTCACAAGAATATCGATGCGGCCAAATCGTTCCTTGACTTGTTTAACGAGGCCTTTGGCCTGCTCAAGGCTCGTGACGTCTGCCTGATACCCCACCACGCCATCGCCATTAGTAATCTCATCCGCCAGCGCCTTGCTCTGCGTGTAGGTGAAAGCGACTTTCGCTCGCTCACGTGCGAGCGCCTGAACGATGGCCCGGCCAATACCGCGGCTGCCTCCGGTGACGATCGCAACCTTCTCAGAAAACATAGGAATGGAATTTAGCGCTATTTCCCAGCGCCCGCCAGTGAGAAGTTGACTCTTGCCGCCTCGATTCGAAAAGTTCCGCAAACAGCAGACCCCAACTTGTTAGGTTTTGAAAGCATTTTACAACAGACGCGGCCGATCTCTTCCGCCTTTCGGCGCGCCCGCCGGAGACTCGAGCGCCGGCTGGCACTGAGCTTCATCTCGGCTCTGTCCTGGAAGGATCCGGCTCAATCCATGGATCCCAAATCTACAGAACTGTTAAGTATAATAAATAGAGCTACTTACGGCTATCAACGGCTGGCTGAAGAGGAATAGAGTAGGTCCTTGGGTGCACTATGGAAGGCCGGGACCCGCGGCTGCAGGCTTGTCCGTTGAGTCTCATTCGCTTTTTCGGGCTGTCTTAAACAATGTGTATAGCGTGAGGACAATAGCGGCTGTATTATGTGTCGCGCTAGAAGAGGCCGAGCGTGACTCCGATTTGCGTCATCGGTTAGGTTCGAGTGAAGCAGCGGCCTCCTACATAAGGAGATGAGCATGAGCAGAGAAGAAGACGACCTGGAAGACGTCAATCTTTCGCCGGATGACGAGTTGGATTTTGGGCAGAGCGACACCTCAGGGCCAGCAATGGAAATGCCGCCGATCGGGGATGAGCCGGCTGCGCCCGCCCGCGCGCCGCGTCCTAGAGCGAAACGGAAGACCACACCGAAGCCCAAACCCAAGGCCAAGCGAAGGGTCGCCAAACCCGTTCGGAAACCAGCCGCCCGAAAAACAGCCAAGAAAAAAACAAGAACCACCGCGAAAAAGAAAAGGGCCGGCAAGGCAAAACGCAAAAAATAGGCGACGAGAAATTTGGGGACAGGTCACCAATTTGCTTCCTTTGGATAACAGACCATTCAAGAATCTGTTGGAAGGTTTGTTTCAAAAGGAAACAAATTAGTGACCTGTCCCCAAATTTCTCGTATGAACATCCTGCCCGCACTCAGAAGATTTGTACCCCTGCGATTGCGTCCGCCCTTGCGCAAGTGCCTGCATTTGGCGCGTTCCATCGTCCGTCCAGCCTCCGCTTATGATTCCCGGGTTCAAAACGAGCTTAAAGCGTTTGCGGACGAAAACGTTCTCGCCACACCGCCGATCATGAATTACTGGGCGAAGACCTACCTGGCCTCGATGGTGCAACTACGCGTTCGAGTGCGTCGACCTCAATCCGGAGATGCTCGACCATATTACGTTGATCTGGCCGCGCGGAGGAACGAAGTCGAGCTATACTGCCGGCGTCAGCGCTGATCAGATACGTGCGCCGAAGGATCGTCTTTAGTCAATCGATCTCGAGAATGAATCGGATCTGTTGTTCCAATCGCTCTTTATTCATGGTTTCAAAAAGGTCAACCAGTAGTATTGACTCCCGACACCGAACGACGCCTTAATCTGGAAGCCGTACCGTGCGGCAAAGCGCTGCATTTCCTCTTCGCTGAAGCCAACGCCGACCCACGTATCAGCTCTTTTCTCGTCGATTAGACATCCCTGAACCTGAAATTTGAAAATGGAGCCGGGACGAAGAACACGCCACGTTTCCCGAATATAGTTTTCGACAATGGCCTTTTTGGGGATGTGTTGAAACACAATCGCTGAAATTGCGAAGTCGAACTGATCGTTCGCAAACATCGAAAGATCGGCGCCGTTGTTCACGTGAAATTCAACATTCTCGCACGTATGCAACACCGATCGGGCCTGAGCGATCATTTCGGAGCTGACATCGACCGCATCCACTC
>QHXC01000155.1 GCA_003222815.1 Acidobacteriota bacterium
TCGGCAGTCCGGAACGACGTTTTCTGCATTAGTGGGCGAAGCAGTCTCATAGATCCCCAAATGATTTCTACCATTTCGTGATTGGTCCCTCGTTTGCTCTAAGACAGTGCCGGTCTGGATGGACCGAAGAAGGATCAAGGAGGAGCCATGTTCAGAGCAGGATGTTCTCGAATCGCACTATTGTCTTTTCTTCTCAACCTCGTAACAGGTATCGCATATTCCCAAACCAGTGGCCTTTCGGTGACCACAAGCGAAGCTACGGCAGTTTCGGCGACTTCCGCCGAATTGCATGGAATCATCAACCCGGGAGGCAGCCCGGCGGCAGCATGGTTTGACTGGGGAACGACGACAGCTCTGGGAACTCGAACGGATGCTCAGACGTTCACCGACGTCACGAGCACTGTGACGTTCGCCCATTCGATAAGAAATCTTCAACCACACACCACGTACTACTTCCGCGCCGCCGGCTATCGCTCCGGAGGCGTGAGCGCGCTCGGCGACGTGCGTAGTTTCACGACAGCGGATGCACCCGCCACCGTCAGTCTAACTGTTACGACCGGCGAGGCGACCGCCATCACGGCCACAGCGGCGGAGCTGCATGGAAGTATCAATGGAGGCAGCCCTGCCGCGGGATGGTTTGAGTGGGGGACCACGACCGGTCTGGGAACCCGAACGGACGTTCAGATTTTCAACAGCGCCACAAGTCCTATGACATTTGCCCTGTCGCTAAGAAATCTTCAATCGCACACCACCTACTATTTCCGCGCCGTTGGATATGGTTTGGGAGGCACGGCGCCGGGCGAGGTGCGTAGTTTCACGACGACGTCGGAGATCACGAGCACCTCTGCACCCAGCGTCGCGACCAGCGAAGCGAGCGCTGTGACGTCCAATTCGGCGGAATTACGCGGAATCGTCAATCCGGGCGGCAGTACGATATCGGTGTGGTTTGAATGGGGCACAACGACTTCCGTTCCCAATCAGACGAACCCGCAAACGGCCCCACCGTGTCCATTCAAGCCCATCAGCAAGTGGCAAAGTTTGTGAACGAGTTGTTTGGCGCCGACACGATCGGAATGGGATTCCGTGGCAGCTTGCGTATGCAGAGTTCCGCGCCCTTTGCTGTGGTCGGCCTGCGTTTTTCAGGATACGTGTTCAGCACGCTGCCCACAGTTGCTTCGGCGCCAGTTCCCGGCGTTCCGTCGATATCTGCGGGCGTTGGCGGTTCCAGCGCTCTGATCGTTCCTCAATTTGTGATTTCCGGCGGTTGGGCAAGTCAGATCGCGCTCGTCAACAACACCGGTGCGACGGTATCCGGCCGAATCGACGTTTTCGATGCTTCCGGCAATCCAATGGTTGTCGGGCTAAACGGAGAGACAAAGAGCAGCTTTACGTATTCCATTCCGGTCGGAGGCACTTTCCTTCTGACTCCACGAGACTCGAACGGCCAATCTCCGCTGTAATCATGCGTGCCAAAGGCGGGCTGAAGCCCGCGACTACATGAATACTCCAACATTGCGTCAAACATGTAGTCGCGGGCTTTAATTAGCCCGCGTTTTACTTAGAAGTTGATGCGGGTGTTAACCACGAACCTTCGCGATCCGGTGGCAGTCGTAATGCGTCCAAACGTATTCACGCCGTTGATATTCGTGTTCGGAATGCCGAAGTTCGGATGGTTTAGCACGTTGATCGCATCCACCCTGAATTCGAACTGCCGTCGCTCATCGATCTTGAACCGCTTGATCATGTTCATGTCCAGGCCAAGGCTGCGGGGTCCTTTGATCGTGGCGAGTCCGAGCGTCCCGACCTCTCCGGGTTGAGGATTCACCAGAACGACCTGGCCGTTTGGAGCCACGATCGCTTTATTGCTGTAAGCCGTGTCCAAGCCGTTCAGCGTTGTGACGTTCGCAATTTTCGTCACTTTGCCCACATCCTTCGGGAGTGATCCAACGATGTTCGGCTGGGCTTGAACATTACTGATGGTCTGGGTGCCGGACGTCGTGCTGCCGACGCCAGGAGCTCCGGCCGCGGTCGGAGCCGCCGTAGTCAGGCTCAACGGCGCTCCCGTGTTGAAGTTCATGACGCCACCCAGTTGCCACTTGTTGACGATCTGTTGAACCCAGCCCGGAGCATTACCAAGAAGGCGATGGCCCAATCCGAACGGCAGTTCGTACGTGCCGTTGCTGGTGATCTGATGCGCGCGGTCGAAACCGAGTAGGGACTTCTCGATCGAGCGGCGGGTCGGATCGCGATAGGTTGCGCCGGCATCCGTATCGGACTCGCCGAGGGCCTTGCTCCACGTCCACGACGTCGTGTTCGTGAAACCATTAGTGAGCCGTCTGGTGAACTGCAGTTGAAAGGAGTGATACGTGGAGTTGCCCAGATTGTCCAACATCGAAATACCGCCAAATTGCGGGTTGGGGACGACGTAGTTTTCCGGGAACCCATTTCGGCGCAGGACGGCGCCGTTGCTCGAGCTACCCGTCCCGGTCGTCAGAGTGTTCAAAGTGTTCACGAATGCGCCGACGCTGCCGTTGGCCAATTGAGTCCGCGTCGTGGTATTGGCGCGAATAGCCATGGCGCCCGTCCACGTTGTGCCGTTGACCGTCTGCGCTCCTGTGCCGCCGAGGTTGATTCCCTGCAGCATTTGATTAAGGAGAGCGGATTCGCCGCCGGCGCGGACCGCGTTGAAAGCATCGAAGAGCTCTTTGTTGTGGTGCAACGCGTCAATCTGATTGAGATTAACAGTGCCCCAGAGCTTGGATCCCTTCGATCCAATGTAGCGGACTTCGACCGTCGTGTTGTTAGCCACCTGCCGCTGGATTTCCAGGTTCCAATTTTGGGTGTACGGCGACACCCGGTCATAAGTGCTGATCGTCACTGTACGATCCGTTGTTGGAATCACGAACGGCACGGTGGTGGGCGTCCCCGGCGGAAGCGGAACCGGCAACGTGATCCCCGAGATGGTTGTGTACGCGGGTGGAGTGTAGGTGACGCCGGTTCCACCGGAACCCACGAGATTGATACCCGGAACAGTACCAATCGTGTTATCCACCGTAATGAAGTTGCGCAGCGCGCCTTGATAGCTGATGCCGTAGCCAGCGCGGAGAACGGTTTTATCTTTGCCCAACCACGGAACATTCCAGGCGACTCCGACCGCAGGCGCCCAATTGTTCAGGTCGTTGCCCTGCAGATTGACCAGCGTGTTGGGATTTGGCGAGTTCTTGCCGGCGAATTGCACCTGCGTCAGATTGCTGCAGGTGCTGGTGAAATTCGGTGTCCCCGGACTGGATGTGCAGGTTATTTTCGTCAACGCGCTTGCATCATCACCAATGATTCGTGCGGCCAGACCACTGTGCTCGAACGGCTGGCCGTAGTACTCCCAGTGCACGCCGAGGTTCAGCGTGAGATCGGGACGGAACTTCCAGTCGTCCTTGAAAAATGCGCTGATCTCGCGCTGATGCTGCTGGTAGTACTTGTAAGGCATCGCCGGGGAGCTTGTTAACGTCAGACTTTTGGAGCTCATAATTCCAAAAGATTGGTTGATCTTGTCTATTGATGCCGTCAAGTCGGTCAGCAAGTTGCGCGCGGTGGTGGCGGCATTGGCGGTCAGACCCATGAATGCTGTACCGTCGAGTCCGCTTACCGGGTTGTTGCCTTGACCAAACGTGGCGAACGGAGTGAAGCCGGGATCGCCGAACCCCTTCGACATTGTGTTGCGAAATTCGAAGCCGCCCTTGAAGGCATGTTTCGCATGAGTCCAGCTGATGTCATCGCCGATGGAGTAGAGTGGGCTGACGTGTGAACGCCACCGCCCAAATCTGCCGTACGTGATGAAGCCGTTCCATAGCAAGGGCACGGGGTGGAACGGAACACCGTTAGAGAAGGGGACGAACTTAAGCGCCTCTTGGCCGGCAGCATCGCTGCGGTTTGCTGGCGGGAACTGCTGGTCGATCGAGCGCCTGCGTCCAGCCCGGAGTTCGTTCAATAACGTCGAGCTCAGAGTTGACGTGAAGGTGATGATGTAGACATCCGGTCGCTTCACAGCGATCCCGTCAAAACCGTCCGGCCAGGAGCGCTGGATGGCCTGACTGGCGTTACCCCACGTTTTTTCCTTTGTACCGATGACGCTGAGTTTGTGATTGGAGTTGAACTGGTGATCGATACGCGCATTGTATTGGTCACGGTCGACGTCGGGTCCGTTTCCATTCGTGAAGTCAAAACCCTCGACGCGGCGTGTGAACCGAATGAGCGCGGTATTCAGACCATCCGCGGCCGGTTCGCCCGTCGGGGCGTTGGTAAACTCGTTGGGAGATGGCATGCGCCGCAATGTTTCCTGCATATAGGCGCTGTTACTGATTGCTGATCGCAGCGGATCGCGAAATGTGCGGCAGTTGGCGACGGGAGCGCCTTTAAAGGTACAGTTGCCGAACAAATCAATCGCCGATAGAGGGCCCGTCGCGCCTGCGGGCGTTACGGGGTTGCCGAACCGGTCCACCGACGAGTCGGCAATGCTGGCGGTGGCATTATCGACTCCGGGAAAGTATCGGAAGATGCCTTGACGCGCCTGGTCCGTCAAGGTGGTGCCGACGGCATTTTCGCGCTTGATATCGCGCTGGCCTTCAAACAGGAACATGAAAAACGTTTTCTTCTTCACGATGGGTCCGCTGATACGACCGCCAAACTGGTTGCGGTTGTCGTAGTTCTTCGCGACGCCGTTGAAATTGTTGAACCAGCTACTGGCATCAAGCGCAGAGTTGTGGTTTGCCCAGAATACGGTTCCATGGAAATCATTGGTTCCAGAACGGGTCACCATGCTGACCTGCCCGACACCGCGCGATGTCTGTGCATCTACTGGGGCGGCCACGACCTTGACTTCCTCGACCAGATCGGGACTCGTGTACGTAATGGACCACGCGCCGTCTTCAAACCGCCCTGCAGAAACGTTGATGCCGTCTCGGGTGGTGTTCACCGCGCTCAGGCGGCCGCCGGCAAAGTTGCCGATCATTTGATCGCCGCTGCCCTGAACGCCGGGCGTGGCCGCGACCAAACCGAACACGTCGCGGACTCCCAACGGCAGGTCCCGAATCTTGTATTCGAAAAGGACTGAGCCCACCGAGCTGGAGGACGTGGCCAGAAGCGTGTCGGCCGCTACGTTCACGTCAACCGTCGTTCCGGCCGCTGCGTTAACCTGCAACGTGAAATTGAATCGCGCCTGCTGGGCGCCGCCGAGTTGGAAAGCCCTTGCGACCGCCGGCTGAAAACCGGGCAGCTCGGCCTTAATGTCATACGTGCCAGGCTGGAGGCTGGCAAATTGATAAGCCCCGGCCTCATTCGAAATCACCGTCGTGACAATAGCTGTGCCGGTATTCGTCGCCGTGATCGTGACACCCGGGATGAACGCTCCGGTGGCATCCTGAACCGTTCCCCCCAATGTCGCGTACGTCGACTGAGAAAACGCATTTACGGATAAAACAACAGACAGCAGCACTGCGCGTGTGCAGAATGCCCTCATATCGGTCCCCCCTCCAAAGAGTCGTAATTTCGTGGATCAGTGCGTCATGGCGTAGATGATGAAATTCATGCCGAGGCGGTAAGACTGACCCGAATATTTTTCCGGATAGCATTTCTCATCCATGTATTCCCATGCATCTCCGAGATCCGAGTTGTACGTGACCACAACCATGAGCCGGCCTTTATCGTCGGAGATTCCATAGATCCGCGGTTCTTTATCATCCGGGCGCTCCCAGGTCGGCCCACCGTAGCAGCCTGCTCGCTCGCCAGGGATCTGAATGATCTCGTTGATATCGAAGAACGTGTGGAAGACTTCATGAGAGAGCGGTAAGACTTCCATCTGCCGCTCCGGAAGAACCTTTTTCATCTGATATTCAAAGTTTGCCTTTTCGCGGAGTCCCCAGAAGTCGTCTGCGTGGATGAAGCCGCCACGCAAGAGATATTCCCGCAGTCGAGCGGTTTCTTCGTCTGTCAAATCCAGGCCTCCGGGTTCAACAATGTATGCGTAAGGAAACTTGAAAAGATCGGGGTCCGTGATTCTGATCATGTTGGGATTCGGATAGACGCGAAGGCCCGTCAGTCTATGAATCCCTCCCATGTACTTGCAGTCGGCGCCGGGACTGTCCATGGACCAGCCCAGGCCTTGCGGCGGAAAGAAGTTGCCGCCCCCGAACTCAGGACATCGGAAGTCTTTGGGCACGAATCTGCCCCATCCGCGTGACCCATTCTCCGTGTAGGCCAGGCGAGTGAAGTAAAACTCCGGATCCGGATCGGGCGAGTCCGCCTTTACAAACATGTCCACGAAACCGGCGGCCGTGACCAGAATGAGCAATAGGACAACGCTTCTTTTCATTGTTCCTTCGTCAAGACTACGTGTTGTGGCCGCATTCTACCCAATAATGGGACAGACTAGCCCGCACTAATTTCCAAGAGGTCCGCGGAGGCTCACGTGGCTCTGGCAACGGGTACACGGTCCGACCATTATGAGATCGTGTCGGCAATCGGCGCGGGCGGCATGGGTGAGGTTTATCGCGCGCGACACGAAGCTCGCACGAGACGTCGCGTTCAAGGTAGTGCCTGAGATCTTTGCCAGCGACGCGGATCGTCTGTTGCTCCAGCGTGAAGCGCACGTGCTTCGAGATTCATCTCAGCTTGATCTTCAATTCCGCGGCATACAGCATGGTCCGGTCGTTATCCTGCGCGGCCCATTTCATGAGCGTTTTCACGCTTCGCTCCATCCGTCCCTCGAATACCGTGTGGCCATTCGCGGCGACCTTGATGGGCCGGCTGAAATCAAATTTGTCCGGCGATAGCAGTAGAGTAAAGGCGGCGACACCTCTCGTGGTTGCTTCTACGGTGTTTCCGGTACGCAGGAGATCGACGCGGCCGGTCGGTTTTGTTCTCGAGAAGAGTAGCTCGGAGCTGCGGAAGACGTTCATGTCCGGCATCGAACTCGTATCGCCTGGCTGGTTGCCGAACTCGTCGATAACGAGCCAGTGCGCTCGATTGTGTGACGAACCTGCGGCTTCCCACGTCAACTTGTCGGGATGTGGATCACGCGGGTGGTCGGCGACGAACTTCTCGAACAAGTCTTTCAGTTCCGGCCACCATGCGGTGTTGTGGCCCGCCTCTGGTTGTGGGTAATACGCTATGTTGACGCCGTTGCTCACGAGATGCTTGACGAAAGGTTCGACAGTAAATATCGGATATAAAGGATCGCGTCCGCCGTTAACGACAAACATGGGTTTGTTGCGCAGGTTGTTCGGAAACAAGCCGCCGTCGTCGATCTCATCGTTGGCGAGCACCATGATGAAACCGTTGAGCGGGAGGAAGCTCGCGAAGGGCGTGGTTTCGCGCATCCCAACGTAATAGGCTCCCGTTCCACCGTCCGACACCCCTGCGACAACAACGCGGTTTTCGTCGATGTTGTAGGTCCGCTTGAGCGCATCCACGATCGCATTCAAATTGAGGACCTGATCGTCACCCCACCATGGGGAGTCCCTCCAGGCGTACGGTATGACGTAAAACTGCTCGGCGCCTGCAAGCGCACCGATCTCCCCCGTGCCGCGGGGTTGATTATCCTTTCGCCCGCCGATACCGCCGTGAAGCTGAAATCGAACTTGATAACGCCGCGCTGGGTCATAAGCAGGCGGGACAGTGACCGCATAGTAATGCTCGATCCCATCCTTCGTCCGGTTGCTCAACTGGACGACCCCGGTTTGCCGAACCGAATAAGTTCGGCCGGCTTGCAATCGCCGCCATGCTTCGTCAAAAGTGACACTGGTCTTTACGATCTCGTCAACGGTCCGCTCGGCCTCAGCCGGGGAATGCGCCGACCAAAACTTTTGGAACGCCGCTTCAATGCGGCTCGCGGTGGCCTGCCCTGCCGGTGCAGGGTGGTTCTGCGCACGAGCGGCAGGCAAATTCAGAAGCGCACCGAGCAAGGCGAGAGTGCAACAGAATCGATTCGAAATCATCGCTACTGCCTCCTCCGGTAATTGGGGCGATAATCCTGATGACAGGTGACGCAGGCGGTGTTGAGCTGCTCGTTGAGGGCGAGGATGCCATCCATGTCTTTCGCGCGAGCGGCCTTGTACGCGGCGGCGCCCACATCGACCAGCAACTTGGCGTCTTTAATCCAGTTACCCTGATCCCTGACG
>QHXC01000156.1 GCA_003222815.1 Acidobacteriota bacterium
TGAGAGCCCTATCGACGGATTCAGCTTCTGCCATGCAGTTGAAGTATCCACGCCAAATGGTGGGACGCTCCGGTAACGCCGAATCATGACTTTCAAATGAAAAATGTCCCAAGTAGACCATCAGAACCTCCAGTCAATGAATCTTAAATGTGAAGTCTGAGGACGAATATTGTGGTTGCGCATTGAGCTCACAAGGTGTGGGCGCATGGAGTGACTGCCAGCTTCCCAAGCTGGACGTCGCCGGTTCGATCCCCATCTGGACTGCGGGCGCGCATCCGGAAAATAAAGTGGGACCAGCCTTGGCCACGCTCTCAGGCAACATCCGCCTTATCTCAACAGCAGGTATGGGGGGCAAACACTCATGGGCGAGGACAAATACCGGCTTTGCTCTTGCGGCAGTGGCAGGAAATTTAAGTTTTGTTGCTATGAACAGCGCGGGTTCTGGAGCGGCATGTCCGAGAGGGAATTGACAAAGCGGGCTGCGGAGCTTCCCGTCAGACAATGCTACATCAGCCGGACGTGGCAGGAACGAGGACTCGCGCACGTCGTCGTCCTTCGGCAGGTTCCCGACGGGACGATGCTTTTAGGGGCCTATCTGGTCGATGTGTTCTGCCTTGGCGTCAAGAACGCGTTTAGCGCGCGCCTCAAGAACGACGAGGTGCGGCCTTTTCTGGACCAGTGTCCGGATGCCCTGCAGGAGATTCCTTACGAAGACGCGCGCAGCGTCATCCTCGGCGCGATTGAGTTCGCGCGACAGTTTGGATTTGAGCCGGACGAGAGTTGGAAGGCATCCAATACGCTCGTCGAAGCGCATCGTTTATTCACCCCAAGGTTCAACTTTGGCAAAGACGGACAGCCACTCTACATTCAGGGACCGCAGGATGACGCCCGAAAGATCATGAAGCGGCTCGCGCCCTTTATTAGGGAAGGAAGCGCGCACTACATCGCGGCCGCTGACGAGGGTGATGAGACGGACTTCGACGAATGGTGCGATGAAGTCTCTTGCCTGATGGAGGACAAGCATTTTAGAGATGCCAGGAACGAGATCGAAGAGATGCTCGAACGTTACCCTGAACGGTGGGAGCCTCTGTATCTAAAAGGCACGTGTCTGGCCATGGAGGGCAAGCCGGATCAAGCGATACCGCTTCTCAATCAGGCCATCGCCGCCGAGCCTTCTCCGGAGGCCTATCTCAATCTCGCCACCGCTCATCAAGCGCTTTTCCATCTTGAGGAGTGGATCACCTGCCTGAGGAAGGTGGTGGACTCGGATGGCGAGACCGGTTCTCTCGGCCGCGTTGCCAAAGAAACTATCGACGAGTTTGCCGCATCAATTCTGAAAAGCGACGGCATATCTCTCGATCAACACTTTGCTGTAGGTAGGATCTACGATCAAGCCTTCAAGAATCTCACTGCCGGGCACTTTGATGAAGCGATTCGCGGGTTCTTGGAAGTGCTGAAAGCGTTGCCACGCCACGTCCAGTCATATGGAAACCTCGGCCTGGCGTACGCGGGACTAGGAGAGCGTGATCGCGCGATCGCGTGTCTCGACAAGGCGATCGAACTCGATGTTGATTATCAGCCTGCCATCGACAATCGCCGTATTCTTCTGGCTGCGCCGGATGAATGCCTTGCAGTTCAGTCCATGCGGGAGATCGATTTCTATGGAGATCGAGCGCGAACTGGCAGCAGACGTCCTGTGGCCGCACGTGCATTAGCCCGCTAGTCGCAAGCAGCCGCCATTGGATTCTCTCGATACGCGTTTTACGAAATGTCGGCGCTTGTTATTAATAGCCGACGTTTTGTAAAATAACCCTCGATGTCCAAGAGCAGCGTTGTTGAAAAAATGGCCCGTCGAGCCGGAGTTCTGAGACCCCGTGATCTGGATGCCCACAAAATACCGCGCCAATACCTTCGGCTGGCAAGCGAAGAAGGGCTGATTACGCGCGTGGGGCGAGGCCTGTACGTGGCGGCCTCCGCACACGCAACGACGCACCATAGTCTTGCGATGGCCGCCAAACGAGTACCGAAAGGCGTCATCTGCCTGCTCTCGGCGCTTCGCTTCCATGATCTGACAACGCAGGCGCCCTTTGAAGTCTGGATCGCCATCGATAGGAAAGCCCGCCGCCCAAGCGCAGATCAGCCGCCCCTCCGTATCGTTCGATTTTCCACGAGCTCTATCCAGCATGCAGTTCGCACGCATAAGATCGAAGGCGTGCCGGTCCAGATTTTCAGTCCTGCAAAGACGGTGGCGGACTGCTTCAAATATCGAAATAAGATCGGCCTTGATGTTGCTATTGAAGCGCTACGAGATTGCCTGCGGAAGCGTAAAGCAACCATGGATGACCTCTGGGAAGCGGCTAAGGTTTGCCGCGTCTCGCGGGTGATGCAGCCCTACCTGGAGTCCGTCCGTTGACGAAGGGCAAACCTTCAAACGTCCCGGCGTCCGTTCGCCAACGCTTGCTCAACCTTGCTCAACAGACGAACCAGGATTTCGGATTGCTGCTCACCAAATACTCATTGGAGCGGTTGCTTTACCGTTTGAGCGTGTCGCCTCATCGAGATGGGTTCGTGCTGAAGGGCGCTTTGCTCTTTGACCTCTGGACGGCGCACCCTCATCGTCCGACCCGGGACCTTGATCTGTTGGGGCACGGAGACTCGTCACTCGAAAAGTACCGAAGGCTTTTCTCCGAGATCTGCGAGCAGACAGTTGAGGATGACGGCTTGAACTTCATGGCCAATACAGTCGCGGCAGAAAGGATCAAGGACGACGAAGACTATGAAGGTGTACGCGTCTTACTGCAGGCACGGCTCGGGGTGGCCCGGATTTCACTACAGATCGACATCGGGTTTGGCGATGTCATCACGCCCGCTCCGATTGAAGTCGAGTATCCGACCATGCTGAACTTTCCCGCTCCTAGACTCCGCGCGTATCCACGAGAGACAGTGGTCGCGGAGAAGTTTGAGGCAATGGTGAAGCTGGGCATGGCGAACAGCCGGATGTAAGATTTTTATGACCTGTGGGAACTGTCGCGCCGGTTTGATTTCGATGGCTCTACTTTGATGGCTGCGATCCAAGCGACGTTCCAGCGGCGAGCGACCGCATTTCCTAGAGGAACTCCGCTCTCTTTAAGTCCCGAGTTCTATGACGCGCCTTCAAAACGAACTCAATGGACGGCCTTCATACGGAAGAGCGGCTTGCAGAGTGAGACGCTTGGTGAGCTGGTCGCTAACATCAAGACGTTCTTGCTCCCAATCATCGTGGCGATTCAGAACGGCGAACCGTTCAATCTTCACTGGAACGCAGGCGGGGCTTGGCAGCAGAAGCAATGAAAAGCACGTCCCACGTTCTCGATTGAAGCGCTCCCTGATTCCGCAAGCGTCGCCTACAATGGCAAGCACGATGGAAACACGGTTCACCGACAAACAGGGACAGTACCTGTCCTTTATTTATTACTACACGAAGCTCAACGGTCGAGCACCGGCGGAAGCTGACATGGAACGATATTTTGCGGTTACGCCGCCATCGGTGCATCAAATGGTGCTCACGCTGGAGTCCAAGGGACTGATCGAACGAACTCCGGGATTGGGACGGTCTATAAGGTTGCGCATCGCCCGCGAGGAATTACCTGACCTGAAGTAAGCTGCGCAGGGCAGTGTAGACGGCGGACAGATTCTGCACTCTCATGCGACACCCAATGGCATTGTTATCGAGGAAGTGAAGGAGCGGAATCGCATGCTGCGGCGAAGGTTCTCAACATCTACCCTGGCGGGTGAACAGTTCGTGCCGTGGCTCGCAGCTGCCGGTGAACTCGCTTACGCTCCGCACATTCCGCCCGAAAGGGATTACTACTTCCAGTACTCCTGGATTATCCCCGAAATCTTCAACTCGCGCGAGAACGTACGGCGACATTTCTGGTTTGGCAGTCCGTGGAAGGACAGCCTGGAGGTGAAACTTCTGTTCAGCTTTTGGAGCAGAGCCAGAGACGGCGCGGTCGATCCATTGTTTGTGTCGAACGGAAGCGCAAGTCCAGAGGACGTGACGGCGCCTCTCGGAGTCTACCGTCACCCCGGTCTGAATCTTTCAATGGGCGAGAGTCTAATTGCCATACAGCATGGAAGCTATCTGATAGTTGCGCTGGAATCCCAGCCGCTCCTCGATGGCGGCGAAGCGGTCCTTTATCGAGGTGTTCAAAAAGCAAGAGTCTTCACGCTGCAAAGATTGACGACCACGGATACCCGTTCACGACTGATGACTGTTCATGCTCGCAGTTTGGAAGATTCGATCACGTCCTTCAATGGAGCCCATTGCAATGTGTCAAGGACCGAGACCGGATACTTTAACGACCGGAGCTTCTTGCTCGGGAAGCTGTGTGAGAGCGCCGGCCTCGATCTGAATCCCTCGATCTCACGGCTCCTCTATTCCGGTTACGCATTGGAAGAATGGTGCGCCGCGAGGAAATTTGGGCCGAACTACGTGAAGCTGCGCACGCCGCTGACAAACATCCGCATTACAACATTTGTTTGCAATGAGACCGAGGTCAAGGTGATCGATCCCAACAAGCTCGAGGTTATGGAGTGTGTTGGCTGCAAAGTACGAGAAACTTACGTTTGAGATTGAACGATGGGAAAACCGACCACGATCGAAACTGAGGTCACGCACGGTGAGGTCAACGAGCCGAATCGACGAGATCGACGAGTGGATGATCGCGGGACTTCAGCGTGAGTTCTCTGCGGCTCAAAATATTGCTCAAAAAAGCGTGGGTACTGTTTTGGGTACTATCTGGTTCAAAAAGCTTCGAAATGATCCAAAATCCCTGCAAATGAATTTAGCGCGTCCTGGTGTTTATCTTGGTCCGATTCAAAGAGTTCGGAAGAGTTTAGAAGCGGACAAAAGATGCAGACTTTCGATTTTGAGTCTGCTGCGTATGCCATTTCGCCACTCCGGCTAAGAGCGCAACCTCTGGAACGTAACACCTTTCGAATGAATCGGTCAACGGCAGTTCCGTTTCACCGTCTTCGGTGCCCGAAAATGGTGCATTTCTCGCTTTGGGTAATAATTTGCGCAATAAATCTTCCTATTTTCTGGAGACGCTGCGCCGCTGAAGTCAGACTGCTTGGTGCATTTGGATTCGCACCGCTTCAATAGCGACCGGAGGGATTCCAGGATCGACTCCACGGCGTCCACCTGATGGAAAACGTAATCGTGGGCACCCCAACGAGTGTAATATCCCCGAGAATAGTTCCCATGCTTCTGGAAGCGAGTCTCGTTCATCAACACTCCGCGGCCGACGCCAAGATCCGGCTATTTCGCTCTCTTTTCCGCGGACGAGACGATGTTTACGCGAGGCGGTTCGAGAGCCGGAAAACCGGAAAGTCGGGTTACGCGCCGGCCTGCGGCAACGAGTGGGTTCGAGGTATCTGTGAGAAACCGAGAATCAAATGCGCGGATTGCCGACATCAACGATTTCTTCCGATGACGGATGAAGTGATTCGCTGGCATCTGTCGGGATTTGATCCAGCGGGTCAGCCGTTTGTTGCGGGTATTTATCCGATGCTCCAGGACGAGACGTGCTTCTTCTTGGCTGTCGATTTCGATAAGGAAGGCTGGCGCGAGGACGCTGGTGCATTTCTGGAGACTTGCCGGGCCATTGGCATTCCGGCTGTGCTGGAGCGATCCCGCTCTGGTCAGGGTGGGCACGTCTGGTTCTTCTTCGAGGAAGCCATTACCGCCGCCTCCGCTCGAAGGTTGGGTTCATTTGCTTTGACCGAAACGATGGAACGCCGTCCAGACCTTGGCTTTGGTTCCTATGATCGATTCTTTCCGAGTCAAGACACCTTGCCTCACGGAGGCTACGGCAATCTGATCGCACTGCCGCTCCAGAAGCAGCCACGAGACCTGGGTAACAGCGTTTTCCTGAATGATCAGATGGTCCCCTACGAAGATCAGTGGTCGTTTCTGTCATCGGTGCAGAGGGTGGCCAGAACCACAGTTGAAGACCTCGTGCGTGATGCTGAACGGAAAGGAC
>QHXC01000157.1 GCA_003222815.1 Acidobacteriota bacterium
AGCAGTGAGATCTTTGTTACCGAAGACGGAACAATTGAAGGTTGGAATAGTAGTGTGGATCCGAGTCAGGCTGTGATCGCCGTGGACAACTCCGCCCCGGGCGCGATTTATAAAGGGCTCGCAATGGGCTTTAACGAGTCCGGCGCCTTTTTGTTCGCCACGAATTTCCACGCTGGTAGGATCGACGTTTTCGACTCGAATTTTCGACCGGTTCACAAGGACGACAAATTCCGAGACCCGCACCTCCCGGCCGGCTACGCCCCATTCGGCATCGCGGCGATCAACTCTCACCTCTACGTCACCTATGCCCTGCAAGACGCAGATAAGGAAGACGACGTTGCCGGCGCGGGACACGGGTTCGTCGACATCTTTGATACTGAGGGTAATCTGCTGAAGCGGTTCATCAGGCAGGGCCAGCTCAACTCACCGTGGGGGATGGCCTGGGCGCCCTTCGAAGGTTTCGGCGGCTTCAATAATGCGCTTTTTGTGGGCAACTTCGGCGACGGTACGGTAAACGCGTTCGACTTCGACTCAGGCGAATTCCTTGGCGCCATCCGCGATGCTAGCAACAGCCTCGTTCAGATCCCCGGGATTTGGGCGCTACAGTTCGGACTCGGCGTCGCGGGCGCCTCTTCCAGTACGCTGTTCTTCACAGCCGGGATCGACGATGAAAAGCACGGACTCTTCGGCACATTGACAGTGAACCCGTCCTCGCTGCCGCCGCCGGAAGGACCGGCAATGGTCGACCCGAAGCTGCAGGTGACGACTGCCGTCGCCGGGTTGAATCAGCCCACCAGCATGGCATTCCTCGGTCCCAGTGACTTCCTCGTCCTTGAAAAGGCTAGTGGCAAGGTGCAGCATGTGCTCAACGGCGCTATCGTCGGCACCGCGCTTGACTTGCCCGTCAACTCCGCCTCCGAGCGCGGCCTGCTCGGTATCACGTTAGATCCCGATTTCATCCACAACCATGGCGTGTATCTCTACTGGACGCAAAGCAGCACAAATGCCGACAGCACCAATCTGGCTGACGTGCCACTGCTGGGCAATCGCGTTGATCGATACGTCTGGAACCCAGTCATACACACGTTGGCATTGGACAAAAACATTATTATGCTGCGGTCGTTTCAGGCGGACGCCGGTCAGCCCATGCGGGGCAATCACGATGGCGGCAAGATCTTGTTCGGTCCCGATGGCAAGCTTTATGTGCAAATCGGCGACCAGGGTCGGCGCGGGCAATTGCAGAACCTGGCCAGAGGTCCCTTTGGGCCAGGTCAGCCAGATGATCAGTTCGGCGGTCCGGCGCCCGACGACGCCCACCTGACTGGGAGCATCTTCCGTCTCAACCCCGATGGTACGACCCCGAGCGACAATCCCTTCGCCGATGTGTCGGTGGACCAGGTCGCCGAGCTGGAAAGGAAAGCCGGCGTGACCCTCACGTCTGCGCAACTGAATAACGTTGTGGCGAACATCCACAAGATTTTTTCTTACGGCCGCCGCAACGGCTTCGGTCTTGCGTTCGATCCGCTGACCGGTTTCCTTTGGGAGTCCGAGAATGGCGACGACGCTTTTGACGAGATGAATCGGATCACCGCCGGGTCCAACGGCGGCTGGGTCCAAGTGATTGGCCCCCTCCACCGCGTCGATCAGTTCAAGCAGATCGAGACGTCGTTCACTCCTCTTCAGGGGAATTTGCCTGTGGCGGGGAACATCCCCTTCAGCGCGATCGATCCTGCCACGTTTATTCCCGCCCTGCAACAGGTGCGCTGGCCGCCGACGCTGATCCCCGATTCTCGCGGTCAGGCAAAGCATCGGCTGTTCGACCTGCCCCGCTCGCATTATGACGATCCGGAGTTCAGCTGGAAGTGGGCCGTCGCTCCGGCAGCGATCGGTTTCGCGGAAGGCGCGCTCGGCTCGCAACACGCCGGCAATCTCTTCGTCGGCGCGGCTCGGACATTCCTCGACGGCGGTTACCTGTTCGAATTCACGTTCGACCACAGCCGGCGGGAATTCGCCTTCAGCGATCCCAAACTAAAAGACAAAGTCGATGACAACGATTACAAGTTCGACGAGGGCGAGAGCGAGAGCCTTGTCGCCGGAAAGAATTTTGGAATCGTCACCAATATCGTGAGCGGTCCCGACGGTAACCTGTACGTGACCTCACTGACCAATGGAGCGGTCTATATGATCCACCAATAGACCTCTTCTCTGGGGTGTTAGGTTTTTGAGGATTCGTCGTGCATGTAAATCGTGCGTGTGGGAAAGGGAATCTCGATCTGCGCCTCCCGAAACCGCCTGACAATTCGTTTTCGCAGTTCGTGCTGGACCAGATATTGATCCGCGAATTTCCGGACATGGCAGATGAGCGTCAGGTCCAGCGATGATGGTCCGAAACCGGGCATGAACCTAACGATCGGCGCGGGTGCGCTGAGAAGGCCCGGGACTTGTTCTGCGGCTTTCCGAGCTTCGTCGAGCAGAACATTCTCGACGGCCTGAGGGTCGCAGTCATAGCTGACGGATACCGCCACGGAAACTGCCATGGATTGTTCGGGCAGGTTGTAATTCGTGATCGTTGCCTTCGCCAGCTTGGCATTGGGAATAATAACGGCGTTGTTTTGAAGTGATCGAATGGAAGTGCTGCGCCAACTGATATCGGTGATATAACCTTCTTCTCCAGAATCCAACTTGATGTAATCTCCAATCCGCACCTGCCCGGCCATCGACACGGAAAATCCGCCAAACAGATTCGAGAGCGTATCCTGCAAAGCCAGCGCGATCGCGATACCGCCGACCCCGAGCGCGGTGAGGATGGGCAAAATCGAAATACCCAGCGTGTTGAGTACAATCATTACGCCCAATAGCACGACAACGATTCTCACCACGTTTCCCGTCAGGCTGGTGGAAGATAGCCCTCCGGCAGAATGGATCAAGACCCCGGCGAGCCTCGAAAATACCAGCGTCATCGAAATGATGAACAAGATGAGTAGGAACTGGGCGGTCGTGTTTTGCGCGCGGACCGGCAATCTGGAAGTCTGAGCGCCAAAGTGCAATGCGAGCATGAGTACCCAGATCATGAACGGACTGCGCAACGCCTCGACAACGATATCGTCTAACTTCGATTTGGTTCCTGCCGCCCACCGGCGTAGGGTGCGAAAGACCACGTTTCGGACCACGAGTCCGATCAGCAGCGTCACGGCCATGACACTCAAAGGCAGGAGGAGTGCGTCCCAGTGCTGTTCGACGAATCTGATGGTAGATTCCATCGGGGTATTGTAACGCCGCTTGACGCCTTCCTTGATCCAGCGGATGCGCGCAAATGCGCTCATCGATGCGTGCAATCCGCTCTTTGGCGGCCGCGATTACATGTTGGGCACAATGCGTGCGGATTCAGACTGGAGCGTTGGTCTTCGCATAAATGCGTCCCGAACTCAACGGTAGAGATGCGGGTACGCCCGTTTCGCTGACGAGAACATTGTTCTGACGGAATCCGAAGATCGCCACCCGGGCTGGAAATTGAGGTAGGGACCCACACGCGGGCTTTAGCCCGCGTTTGCTTGGGCTTCGCGAAATTTGACCATTTTGTACTACTCATGGCGGGTTTCTTGGATTTTTGCGAAGATTTTTTTGCCGCGAATTGCGCGAATGACGCGAATGGGCCGCCCGCAATTACTGCAATGTGGGCAATTCTGTGCGGCTCAGATTTTGGTTGCGGCTTGCCGCGCTCCACAAGCGAAGAAACGGCAGATTGTTCCAACCGCGCTTTTCTGCCATTATTCTTCTGCTCGCCGGATCAGCGGGCGGAAGGAGCTGTTCATGCGTGTCATGAGAATTGTTGCCGCAGCCTGCGTGTTGCTTGTTGGACGGCCGCTCTTCGCGCAGGAGTGGCTCCGTTACCAGAATCTCGACGATCGCTTTGCGGTCACCGCACCTGGACAGCCAACGACTGAGAAGACCAAGTGGAAGTCCGAATACGATTCGATCTTCCCTGCAATAACGTATCGTTGGCAGCAGGGGCCCAATCGCTATACGGTGACTGTCGTCGACTACTCAGATTCGGAAGCCATCTACACGGCAAATCCGCACAGCGAGGACTTTCAAGGCCCAATGTACTGGCAGATCGATATTCTCGGATCTGTCCAGTACGCCGCTACGCAATACCGCCAGAAACCCGGCGTGAAAGTGACATTTGACGCTTTCCATTACATCAACCTCGTGACAGGACACGAGCTGCAGCTCACCAATCCCGATCAATCACGGACCTACGTCGGCATTTATCTGCACGAAAACCGGCTGTACATCTTCGATGCGACCGTTGCCAAAGGCATGCCGCCGCCGCTGATTTTTCAGCAATCGCCGGAGTTCTTGGATGCAGAAGGAAATTCGATTCGCTATCGGACGTACTACTTCAACCGGCTGCCCGAGGCACGCCTCGGTGGACGCGGCGGGCGCGGCGCGGGCGCTCCTCCGGGGACAGGTGGGCCGCAAGGTGCTCCTCCAGGAGGCGGCGGACCGATCCAACGCGGCAGGCCGCCACAGCAATAGGATCTGACCAATGCTCAATTCCCAATGCTCAATTCTCATCCGAAAGGAGAAGCAGCACTTCGGATGAGAATTGAGCATTGGGAATTGAGCATTGGTCAAATCCCCGGCCGGATTCAGGGCAGCGGATTCTGCCAAGTTATTTTTGCGCGAGCCCTAAGCTCCCCACCTGAACCCTAGGGTTTTGGGGGAGGGGCCGATGGCTTCGCGTAAATATCTCGTATCTGCGGCCGTGGCCCGTCTGTCGACAGGCCTGCGGCGAGCATGAGGCGGGTAATCGCGTCGATTGTCGGGCGGGAAGGTTGGGGTCGTCCCGCCTTGAAGCCCTCGGCAATGAACAGCGGCGTCCTTCCCTCGGTGTCGGGCCGTTTCCAGACGTTGACGTCGGCGCCGCGGTCCGCCAGCAACTGCACCACCGTCGGAAAGTTGCCGTACGCCGCGCCGTGCATTGCGGTGTCGCCATTGTTGTCCACGGCGTTGCTGTCCGCGCCAAGGTCAAGCAGGAACTGCACGGCTTCCAGCGCCTCGGGCTCCGTGCCGGCCTCTTCCAGGGGGTCTGACGTGCCGAGACCGGCCGCGGCCATCAGGGGCGTGCTTTTGTCGGCATTCGGCAGGAAGGGATCCGCGCCCAGCTCGCGGAGAAGACGCATTAAGGGGAGGTCCGCCCGGTCCGCAGCCATCAGGAACGGCGTCGCCCCTTCCATTCCGAGCATCGATGCCGAGCTCGGCGCGCGCGGCGCGCCCTTGTCCAGACGCGCATTCACGTTTGCTCCCCGCTCCACAAGCGCGCGAACGAATTGAAGGCTCGTCAGGCGTCCCGATCCTATCGGGGACGGATCGCCCCGGTCACTGGCATCCGGCTTTCGCACCCAGGTCACCGCATGCAGCGGAGTGAATCCTGTCCGCCGGTCGTTCAGATCGGCCCCAGCTTCGACCAGAGCGAGGGCGAGCTCGAAGTGGCCGTTCTCTACCGCCATCAGCAACGGACTGGTGCCCTTCCGGACCGGGTCGTTGACTGCCAGCTCGCGTCCATCCCCCTCACGCTGTAACGTCTCGTTCACATTCACGCCGGCCTCAAGGAGTGCACGCGTCACATCGATGTGGCCTTCGCGCACGGCGAAGAACAACGGCGTGAACCCGGACGTGAGCTTTGCGCGGACATCGGCACCGCCATCGATGAGGGCTCGCACGACGGCCGCGTGTCCCTCGGCTGCGGCCCACATGAGGGCCGTCTGGTCGCGCCGCTCCCGAGCGTTGGGGTTGGCTTCATGGGCAAGCAGGGCTTTCACTGCTTCGAGATTTCCTGCGCGCGCCGCCGTCATCAGGACGGTCTCCCCGCCCTGAAGCGACGCGTTCGCGTCGGCGCCAGCCTCGAGCAGGAGCTTCACGAGGTCCGCGTTTCCGTTTGTACAGGCGAGGGAAAGCGGAGGCACGCCGTAGCGATTCGCCGCGTTGACGTTGGCGCCGGATCTCACCAGCAGTCTTGCCGTATCCGCGTCGTCGTTGTAGACCGCCCAGTGGAGGGCGGTCATCCCATCGGCTTGCGTCGCGTTGGCGTCCGCGCCTCGATCGAGCAGAGTGCGGATGAGCGCCCTGTTGCCATGTTCGGCCGCGTCCGCGAGCGTCGGTTTCTCAGCCGCCACGGATGCGGCGGCCAGGCCCAACATCAGGAGAGAGAGTCCAGCAATTCGTCCCCAACCCATGAGCCATCTCCCGCAGCCTTACGAGGGCTGCTTCGGAAAACTATCGACCTCTATAGACA
>QHXC01000727.1 GCA_003222815.1 Acidobacteriota bacterium
TCCGCCAACTCGACGGCCTCGAACTTTTCAGGAAGGCCACCGACAGTGTCGGGAAAGTCGGAGTTGGCAATGACTTCTTCGCCATTGGAGGGCACGTTGCCTTGGACAATGACCGCGGCGGCGTTGTCGCAGAAGTGTTGCCGCCCCTAATTCAAGTCGATGGCAGCTCGTCCGAAGCATCGACGATACGGTGGCTCCTCGACCAGCTCGTGAAAGAGGTCACCGCTAATCGTCCCGGTGCGGTTTTGGCATCTAAGCAGCTCGCGCAATTGTTATTCATTCAGATTATCCGGTTCTATCTTGCTGCCTCTGAACCTCTCACAACAGGGTGGCTGCGAGCTCTGAATGACGCGCGCATCGCACCGGCGTTGCGCCTCATGCACGGTGAGCCAGGTCGGCCATGGCGGCTTGGCGAGCTCGCAAAGCAGGTTGGTATGTCACGAACCAGTTTTGCGTTGCGCTTCAAAGCCAACGCCGGTGTTGGCCCGCTCACGTACCTGCAGAACTTGCGAGTCAGCCTTGCGGAGCGTGGGCTTCGTGAAGGGGCGATGTCCGTCTCTGAGTTGGCCGAGTCCCTGGGCTATGCAACGGACAGCGCATTCAGCAATGCCTTCAAACGGAAGACCGGCATGGCACCCAAACACTACCAATCTGTATTTGCAAGAATGGATGAATCGACCTCACGACACCTGCGTTGAGTCGACCACTCGATGGAAAGGTCGCCGTTGTCACAGCGGTTTTGTTCTCCTTTTGAGGTAGTGAATTTGATTTAAACTTGCGCAGTGGGACGGATAACGATCTCGTTCACATCAGTGTCAGCCGGCTGCTCGATCGCGAATGCAATGGCGCGGGCAATCGCCACTGGCGGAATCGCCATCTTGTCCATCTGACCGACAATCTGGGATTTAACCTCCGGATTTGTCATGGAGGCCGCGAGGTGCGTATGGACAAACCCCGGCGAAATGCCCGTCACGCGCAGCTTCTCTCCGGCTTCCTGCCGCAAACCCTCGGTGATGGTGCGCACGGCGTTCTTCGTGCCGGCATAGACCGCCATGGTCGGATTGATTTGAATTCCGGCTGTGGAAATGACGTTGACGAAATGTCCGAAACCTTGCCTGCGGAAAACCGGCAGAGCGGCAGCGATGCCGTACAGAACACCTTTGAGATTGACATCAATCATCTCCTCCCAATCCTCGACGCGCAGCTCATCGAGGGGGAAATTGGTGCAACGCCGGCGTTGTTGACGAGAACGTCGAGTTTGCCGTACCGCTCAATTGCCAAACCCACGAGGTTGGATAGATCCTCGCGCCGTTTGACGTCTGTGCGTGCGTAGGCTGCCTCGCCTCCCGATGCCGTAATGCGGCGAGCGAGAGCCTCAAGGCGATCCGATCCGCGTGCGCCGAGCACGACCTTCGCGCCGCGTTCGGCGAGCAGGAGTGCAGTCGCCTCGCCTATTCCGCTGCTCGCGCCCGTGATTGCGACGACCTTTCCTTCTGTTCCTGACATGTCCTTCTCCTTTCCATTTACTGATCTAAGAAAACGATATGCCCGCTGAACCGGACATAGAATGCTTGGGCGTACGAGTTAGCTGGCGTGCAGCTTGCTACTGGATGCGATTGTGCTGTTCATTGCAAAGCCTACCCCTATTTCAGTACTTCAGGTATTGGTGACTTCGTTTTCACCGTAAATACTGAGGGCGCGCCGGATAAAAACCACACCGCGATGAAAGCATCGAAGATCATGCATCCAAACGAAGACGTGGGCATGAAAGGCCAAATCGGGTTGCCCCACAAATGGTGAACGATGTCCCAACAGGAATGCATGAGCCAGGCTAACCCGATGAAGCGGTATGACCGAAGACCGAGATATACGACCGGAGTCGCGATCACCGGGTAAAGCAATTCCCACGGACCGAATCCGCCACTGAGGTACACGCCCACAGCGCCTGCCGCAAAGATCGCGTTAAAGGTTCGGCTGGCTCCTTTACAAGCGACATCACCAGCACGAAAAGGGCAGCAGAAACCACTGGGCCGAGGTAATCAATGACGAGAAGCGATGGCGAATTGAGCATAAGCGTCCTTCCTTTCTGGTGTAATCCTACGAAAAATGGCAGACAATGCCCAGTGGCTGAAAAGACAATGAGCGCAGGATTTAGGCCAATTCGGGTGGATAACGCGGGAGCCCGTCATTTGGTTGCTGTTCTCGCATTCGATGGCGTGGTGCTGGGAGACCTGTCAACGCCATGCGAGATCTTCGGACTCGTGCGCGGGCGCGACGGACGTCCGCCGTATGAAGTCCGGGTCTGCAGCGTCACGCCAGAGGTGAAATTGGAACACGTCACCCTGAGAGTGCCCTGGCGACTCCAGTCTTTGAGTCGGGCTGACACCGTGATCGTACCCGGCATTCGTGACCTCGACCAACCCATCCCGACAGCCCTTCTAAAGGCGATTCGCTCAGCAATCGATCGCGGAACCCGCGTGGCTTTTATTTGCAGCGGTGCGTTCGTTCTGGCCGCGACAGGGGGACTTGATGGTCTCCGAGCGACGACCCACTGGCTGGCTGCATCGGAGCTGGCACGTCGCTACCCTGCAATCGATGTCGATCCTGACGTCCTGTACGTCGATAACGGAATGATACTGACCTCGGCTGGCGCGGC
>QHXC01000417.1 GCA_003222815.1 Acidobacteriota bacterium
AGGAAGGACTCCTACCTACTCTCGGCGCTTCACAACAAGACCATGACGATTTCGAAAGATTTACAGACATCATCGACACATACAAAAGCCGTAAAGCATTCACGATCCCGATGGAGCTCAGTTCGCGAGACGACGATTTGCTGCGCCTCGATTTGATCTCGATGAGCGGCTTCTTGAAAGACCGTGGGTTGGATTCGCCGGCGCTGCATTGGTATGTGAACTACGCATGCCGCGATGACTACGGCTGCAATTACAACGACGTGTCGGCGTGGGCCGGTATCCACTATTTTGCGAGCCGCGATGTAGAGGAAGGAACCGTCTTGACGTGGCCGGAAGGCAACGGCTGGATCGTGAAGCGGCTTCGCGAAAAACTCGCCACCCGGATCACGACGGGCTCGCTCGTGTTTCATGTTTCTCATGATTACGTCGATGTCTACGATGTCCGCGAAAGACTGTCGACGAGAATTCGCGCCGAGCACGTGATCTTTGCCTGTCCCACGTATCTTGCGAAGCATCTGATGGAGAAGCCGCCTTCAGTTGAAGAATTTGAATACGCTCCGTGGCTCGTCGCGAACCTCTCGCTGGACTCTTTTCCGCAGCAGCGGGCAGGAGTACCTATTGCGTGGGACAACGTCATCTACGACAGCGGCTCGCTCGGATATGTTGTGGCCACACACCAGAGGCTCAACACGTACCAGCCACAGACGGTCTTTACGTATTACTACCCGTTGACCGGCCCTTCTCCGGCCAAGGAACGCACTCGATTGCTCAACACCAGCTGGCAGGTATGGGTTGATTTCATTTTGGCGGACCTCGCCAAACCCCATCCGGAGATTCGCGGCCTCGCGCGCAACATCGATATCATGCGCTGGGGCCACGCCATGATCCGTCCACGGCCGGGCTTCATCTGGAGCGAAGCGCGCAGGAAAGCTGCCGAGCCGCTCGGCAACATCTATTTTGCGCACTCGGACTTGAGTGGGTTTTCAATTTTTGAAGAGGCCCAGTACCGAGGCGTCCTAGCGGCCGAACGGATCTTGAAGATTCGCGGCTAACTCACCAAGCATGCGCAAGGCCTGTGGACGCCCGCGCACCGGAAGATGCGAACGCGGGCTAAAGCCCGCGACATATTGCGACAACGTTTCGGATCTGACCAATGCTCAATTCCCAATGCTCAATTCTCATCCGAAAGGAGAAGCGGCCGCAGGTGTGCGAGCATCGGGGGAACATTCGGCAATCCGACATCCACTTCGGATGAGAATTGAGCATTGGGAATTGAACATTGGTCAGGTCCCCGGTCGGATTCATGGCAGCGGATTCTGCCAAGTTATTTTTGCCCGAGCGGGGAACTGTTACGCGACGCCCAGAGCGCGGAGGGCTTGAACGCTGGCAACAGCCAGGACATAACCGAGGCCGGTGTAGAACGCCAACTGCGTTCCGGCAAGCCGCCAGGAATTCGTCTCTTTGCGGACGACGGCAACTGTTGAAAAGCACTGCAGCGAGAAAAAGAAAAAGACAATCAGGCCGAAGATGCTCGATGGAGTAAAGATCATTTGTGAAGTGCCGGGGAACGTGGCTGTGCGCATTTGCTGGAGCAGACCCGCCTGTGCAGTCTGGTCATTATCAGCATCGACATGAAACACAATGGCCATCGAGCTCACAAACACCTCACGCGCGGCAAAGGCCGAGATCAAGCCGACGCCCACACGCCAATCGACGCCCATAGGCCGCAGCATCGGCTCCATTTTCTGGCCGAGCTGGGCGGCGAACGAACCCTCCATCTTTGCGGGCGCAACAAACGCCTTCGGCACGTAACCGAAATTCGACAACAGCCATAAGCAGGCCGACACCGTCATGATCGGGACGCCGGCGCGGCGGAGATAAGAAGAGCCCCGAGCCCACGTCATACGCAAGATCGGCTTCCAACGAGGCGTGCGATAGACCGGAAGCTCCATTGCCAATAACGACGGCTTGCGATAGCTGAACACGAGCCGGCTTGCCAGGCCCGCTGTGAGCGAAGCGATCAACAAGCTCCCGACATAGATTCCAGCCAGACTCAGGCCGGCGCTCCAGGCGGCGCCCGGCAGCAGGGCTGCCAGCAGCAATGCATATACCGGCAACCGCGCGCTACAGCTCATTAGAGGAATGATCCAGATTGTGAGTATCCGTTCGCGGCGGGCAGGAATCGCCCGGGCGGCAAGGACAGCCGGAATGGCGCAGGCAAATCCGGAAAGCATCGGCACGAAAGAGCGGCCATGCAAACCGAGATAGGAAAGGGGCCGATCCACGAGCGTCGCGCCGCGCGCGAGATATCCCGAGTCTTCCAGCAGGGTCATGAGGAAAAACAGAATCATGATCTGCGGAAAGAAAACGGCAACGGCCCCGACACCGCCGATCACGCCTTCGCCAATGAATCGGGCAATGATCGATTCGGGAAATACACGGACAACAAGGTCGCCGGCCATCGAAAATCCCGCGTCGATCGCGTCGACGAACGGCTGGGCGGCCCAGAAGATTGCCGCGAACAGCGACACCAGAACAAGGAAAAAAACCGGAAATCCCCAGTAACGATGCAGAACAATCCGGTCGATCCGCGTGGTGTGAGAATCCGTCAGCCCGGAGAGACGGCTGACGCGGCGGACCGCGTGGCTGCCCTGAAGCAGGTCACGAATCACTTTGAAAGCAGACACCGGTTCGTCCGGGATTCGGGCAAGAGCGCTACCCACAGGCGGTGCACTCGCAAACTTGTGGACTGTCTTCACCAGCTCCGCCACGCCTTCACCGCTACGCGGATCCACCGGGACGACCGGTACGCCAAGAGCCGCAGCGAGCTTTTCCACGTCAACCGACTGATCCATGCGTCGCAAAATGTCTATCATCGTGAGCGCAACCACGAGTGGTTTTCCCTGCTTGGCGACAAACCCCGCAAATTTGAGATGGCGCTCGAGCTGCGTCGCATCCGCTACCAGTACGAACGCATCGGGCCGCACTCGGGCATGATTGCCTTCGATGACTCGGCATGCGAGTTCTTCTTCCGGGGACGGCGCAACGGGACTGTGGACACCAGGCAGGTCGACGATGCTTAACGCCGGCCCAAATTCCGCTTTGCTTTTCCCCCGCAAAAGCGAAACGGTAACGCCCGGATAATTTGCGGTTCGAAAGTTGCCGCCGGTAATTGCGTTCATGAGCGTGGTCTTGCCGGAGTTCGGCATTCCGACCAGGCAGAGCGTCAATTCCCTGGTTTGAGATTCAACTTCACTGAGGCGAGTTGTCATTCAACAAGGATCCAGGCAGCTTCGCGCTTGCGTAAAGCCAGCAATGCGCCTCGGACGCGGATCACAAGAGGGTCACCCAACGGCGCGGCATGCGTGACGATGATTTCTTCTCCTGGCGTGAAACCCAGATCGAGCAACCGCTCGCAATCTTCACGCGGACCCTCGAGCCGATCGATGCGGCACCATTCATTCAGAGAAACTTCAGAGAGGCGTTTTGCCGGCAGTGTTTCCGTCATTAAATGAAAACGATTATCATTTTCAACTTTCACGAAGCTTACTATGCCCTATTGTCGGGTGGAAAGCAATCACTTTTAGCCGCGAATTGCGCGAACGATTCCGCTCGGCTGCCAGAAAATTTCCCATTGGCGTCATTCGTCCAATTCGCGGCTAAAGATCCCTTTACTGCACGAACTCGCCCGCTTTCATCACCTTGAAAATTTTGCGCGTATTTTTGATGTCCATCAACGGATCGGCATCAAGGATGACCAGGTCGGCGAACTTGCCCCTCTCCAAGGTTCCCAAATCGTCTTGCTTGCCCATGACGGCTGCGGCATTCTTTGTCGCCGAAACGATAATGTCCATTGGACGCATGCCGGCCTCTGCCATCAGCTCCAATTCCCGATGAAGTGACGGTCCGTGAAGCGTTCCGATATTGCCCGCATCGGTAGCCCCAACGACGCGCACGCCAGCGCTTTCCAACAGCATCAGGTTGTCATAGGCAACGGGCCGTTTCGGCGGATCCGGAAGGTGGGGAATACCGCCGGGAATCTCGTTTGGAGGAATCTTGGCCAATTCCGACCAGGTGGCGATGACCTCAGGATCGCCGAGCCGCCGCTCGATATCGGTAAGGGACACTCGCTGATTGAAAACCTGCCGATATCCGTCCTCGACGAAGAACGTTGTCATATACAGAATGTCGCGGCTCTTCACGAGATTAATGAATTCGGTATCCACCAGCCGGTCCGTCACACTGTGGACGAGGATATCGGCGCCCGCGCGCAACGCCGCTTTGGCGGTTTCCAACTCTGTCGCATGGACGGCGACGCGCACCTGGTGAGACTTGCTTTCGTCGATGGCGGCGGAAACGATCTGTACTTGCTGGTCGAAATTGTCTCCGGGCCGGCGGATGAACCAAATCTTGATCAGGTCCGGCTTCCGGTCCAGCTGACGGCGCACCAGTTCCCGCGCCTCGGCCGGAGAATTGGCTTTGATCACATCCGGGTCGTTTGTGGGCAGAGCCGGCGGCGCATATGTCGAAATCAAGGGACCAGCCACGGCGACGCGCGGAGCCCGCTTGGTATGCGAGGCGATGTCCCTCATGTCGAAATTCCACATGGGTCCGCCGCAGTCGACCACTCCGGTAATGCCCGACAAGAGATACCGGGGCGGGTGTACAGCCCTCCGGATTGTGCGATGTGCACGTGGGCATCGATGAGTCCGGGAATCACCCACTTCCCTCTCGCGTCGATGGTCTGCGCCGTTGAAGGCACGCGCACCTCGGCGCGTGGCCCGATAGCCCGGATCTGTCCCGCCTCGATCACAATCGCGGCATTTCGAATGGACGGACGGCCTGTGCCGGTGATCACGGTAGCGCCTTGAATAGCGATTACATCGCTCGGCTGCTGCGCAATCAAAGTTGATGCCGAAGCCAAACACACCAGAACCAGGCTAATCTTCCACATACTCATGCTCGTCTTCCTCAAGAAGGATTTGAATCCCCTTTTGCGCGATGAACGGAAACATGACAAGCGCGCCCAGCGGGTCGCCCCATCTTAAACCCATTCCAATGTTCAGCAGCAGCGCAATGAGCAAAACCATGGATAGATACGAGTTGCCGAAAGTGAAAACCGCTGCGGATCTCAACGCCTGGCTCCTCAGCTCGACGGCAAGCGTCTTCATGTAAGAACCGGCAACCGGTAGGACAAGCATCGATACCGCCGCGAGCACGATGCCCAGCATGCTGTCGGCCGGATGCCGGCCAGTCCAGAACGTAGAACCACCAAGATAAATTGCGCTGGCGGAAGCGGCGAAATATCCAAGCGCGAGAAAACGATTCCGCCACTCGTGCTGAATCCTTGTTGCAAGGAAAAGCTCGACAACAGCGCTCACCAGCCCATCTAGCCCAAAGGACATCAAGGCTGCCGAATTTGTGGTCCTCCACAATAGAAGCGATGCCCCGAACTGGAGGCTGTGAAACACAGCGGTGAATATGGCAAGGTGAAAGAATTGTCGAATCCACGTCTCGCGGTCATTCATCAGGGAAAGTCATACCGCCGCGAATTACGCCAATGACGCGAATCGTTGGCGTAATTCGCGGCAGCTAATACGCTCTCGCAAAAATCACTCGGCGTTCGGACCGGCCGCCACAAAGGATGCATTTTCCTTCTTCGGGCTCGGCTTTCATCGGTATGCATCGGATCGTGGCCTTGGTTTCATCCTTGATCCGCTCTTCGCATTCGCCGGAACCGCACCAGTGACACCAGAGAAATCCGCCGTCCGCATCGAGGATCTCGAGGAATTTCTTGTAGTCGTCGACGCGGTGGGTGTGTTTCTCGCGAAACTCCCGCGCGCGCTCGTAAAGCGAGCTCTGAATCGTTTCGAGCATGTCGCGAACGGTACGTTCCAGGCCCTCCTGCGATGCGTTCTGCTTCTGCCCGTTGTCGCGGCGCGCCAGCACGACCTGATTTCTTTCCAGGTCCTTCGGCCCCACCTCGATGCGAAGCGGAATGCCCCGCTTTTCCCAGTCATTGAATTTCCAGCCCGGACTGTATTGGTCGCGGTCATCCACTTTGAATCCGATACCAGCCGGCTTGAACCGAAGCGTGAATTTGCCGACGGCTTCCATGACGCGCTCGCGCTCTTCCGGCTTTCGGAATATCGGTACGACGACAACCTGCGTCGTTGCAAGGCGCGGTGGAATGACGATCCCGTTATCATCGCCGTGCGCCATGATCAGCGCGCCGATCATGCGTGTGGAAAGGCCCCAGCTTGTGGCGTAGACGAACTCGCGTGTTCCTTCTTGTGTTTGAAACGTCACATCAAAAGCCTTCGCAAAATTCTGCCCCAGGTGATGTGAGGTGCCGGACTGCAGGGCCTTGGCGTCGCCCATCATGGCTTCGATCGAATACGTATGATGCGCACCCGCAAATTTCTCCCGGTCTGTCTTGCGGCCTTCAATCACAGGCAGAGCCATATGTTCTTCGGCGAACCGCCGGTAAACGCCGAGCATACGCAGCGTTTCTTCTTCGGCATCTTCGTACGTCGCATGCGCCGTGTGACCTTCTTGCCACAGAAATTCCGTCGTGCGCAGGAACAAGCGCGTTCGCATCTCCCATCGAACGACGTTGCCCCATTGGTTGATCAGCAGCGGCAGATCGCGATACGACTGGATCCAATTCCGGTAGGAGTGCCAGATGATGGTTTCCGAAGTTGGCCTCACGATCAGCGGCTCTTCCAGCTTTTCACCGCCGGCGTGCGTGACAACAGCAACTTCCGGTGCGAAGCCCTCGACATGCTCCGCTTCTTTATGAAGAAAGCTTTCGGGAATGAACAATGGAAAATACGCGTTCTGGTGGCCTGTGTCCTTGAACATGGCGTCCAGTGCCTGCTGCATCTTCTCCCAGATCGCGTATCCGTTGGGACGAATGATCATGCAGCCCTTGACCGGCGCGTAATCCGCCAGTTCGGCTGCGGCAATCACGTCGGTATACCATCTGGAAAAGTCTTCGCTGCGTTTGGTGATTTTTGCTTCGGCCATAATCAGGGGATCATAGCAGCGTTTCAGCCGCGAATGACGCCAATTGCGCCAACGGCATTGGCGTCATTCGCGTCATTCGCGGCTAGTTCAAAGTCTCTCCCCATATCTCCCGAATCAGCCTCCGAAATCGGGACATGTAGATCATCTCAAAGGCCTGCTCTTCGCCGGGAAAGAGCTTCAGAGCAGCGTCTTTGGCAGATTGGATGAGCTGCAGGGCTTCGTCATAGGTCATGGGCGTTTGCCCGATCGTGTTGAGCGTCAGGTCCATCAGAAACTGCAATCGGCGGTACCGCCGCTTCTCCTCCTCGATCGCTGAATTTTGATTTCGAACATCCACACCTCCATTATGATTGATTTTGGAGACCATGCGATGGCCAAAGACGTCAGCGATCCCGTGAAAGGGGTCGAACGCCCCGGTCCATTCACGACGGTTTCCGGCGTACCCATCGAAAGGCTTTACACGCCGGAGAACATTCGTGATCTCGACTACGAAAGGGACCTGGGCGATCCGGCGGAGCCGCCCTATACACGTGGCATCTATCTCACGATGTACCGCGGCAAGCACTGGACGACGCGGCAGTTCAGCGGCTTCGGTACCGCTGCCGACACCAACGAGCGGTTCCATTACCTGCTCAAACACGGACAGCACGGGCTTTCCGTGGCGTTTCATCTTCCGACGTTGATGGGCTACGACTCGGATCACCCGATGTCGGAAGGCGAGGTCGGAAGGTGCGGTGTTGCGATCGATTCGCTCGCCGATATGGAAACGCTCTTCAAGGGCCTGCCGCTGGACAAGATCAGCACGTCGATGACGACGAACGCGCCTGCCCCCATCCTCTGGTCTATGTATCTCGTCGTCGCCGAAAAGCAAGGCGCCGGCTGGAAGAATCTCCGCGGCACGATCCAGAACGACATTCTGAAGGAATACATCGCTCAGAAGACCTACATTTTCCCGCCGCGGCCCTCGATGAAGCTGATCGTCGATACATTGGAGTTCGGAAGCCAACACGTTCCGCAGTGGAACACGATCTCCATCAGCGGCTATCACATTCGCGAAGCAGGATCGACCGCTCTTCAGGAACTGGCATTCACGCTGTACGACGGTATCGAGTACGTGGAATGGGCACGCCGCGCCGGTCTCGACGTGGACGATTTCGCGCCGCGGCTCTCCTTCTTCTTCAACGCGCATAATGATTTCTTCGAGGAGATCGCCAAATATCGCGCGGCCCGCAAGGTTTGGTATAAGGTCATGACCGAACGATTCCAGTGCAAAAATGAGCGTTCGGCCATGCTTCGCTTCCATACTCAGACGGCGGGATGCTCGCTGACGGCGCAGCAGCCCTACAACAACATCGTTCGTGTCGCCATTCAAGCGCTGGCCGCCGTACTCGGCGGCACGCAGTCGCTGCACACGAACTCTTTGGACGAGACGCTGGCCTTACCAACGGAGCATGCAGCGCGAATTGCTTTAAGGACGCAGCAGATCCTTGCTCACGAGAGTGGTGTGACGAACACGGCCGATCCGTTGGCGGGATCCTATTTCCTCGAACGGTTGACGCTCGACATGGAGAAGGGCTGCTGGGAGTATTTCGACCGGCTGGATGCGCTAGGCGGGATGGTCGCTGCAATTGAGCAAGGCTTCCCGCAGCGCGACATCCAGGATGCGTCTTACGAATATCAGAAGGCGATCGAGCGCAACGACAAGATTATCGTCGGCGTCAACGCATTCGTCATGGAAGACGAGCCGCCGATCGATATCCTGCTGATTGACGAATCGGTCACCAAGCGCCAGGTCGAACAGCTCGGAAAGCTGCGCCAATCCCGGGACAACGGCCGCGTCCGCGCGACTCTGGAGGCCTTGAGTGATGCAGCGGCCGGGAATTCCGTCAACATGATGCCTTATATCCTCGATTGTGTCCGCGCTTATACAACACTCGGCGAAATCTGCGACGCGCTTCGCTCCGTGTATGGCGTCTACGAGGAACCACAATTCTAATGGACGAGAAGATTCGTGTGCTCGTTGCCAAGCCAGGACTCGATGGGCATGACCGCGGTGCGAAAGTGATTGCCCGCGCTTTTCGCGATGCCGGTTTCGAAGTCATCTACACCGGACTCCGGCAAACTCCCGAACAAGTGGTCAACGCGGCGCTGCAGGAAGATGTCGACGTCGTTGGACTCTCCGTGCTTTCCGGAGCTCATATGACGCTTTGCCCGCGCATCATGGAGCTCATGAAGAAGGAAGGCCTCGATGATGTGCTGGTTGTAATCGGCGGCATCATCCCCGATCAGGACATCCCAAAATTGAAGGCACTTGGAGTCGGCGAAATCTTTCAGCCGGGCGCCTCGCTCGAGGAGATTGTCACTTACGTCCGGAAGAACGTGCGTAAGAAGTGAGGGGGGAACGCGGGCTGGCGAACTCCCCTCCTTTGCCAAGGAGGGGAGTTCGCTTGACCTGCGCATACTTCCCATGCGCTCCGACATTATGGCAGTATCCACCGAAATCCAGACCAACCGCGAGGCGATGCTGGAACTGGTCGCCGAACTTCGATCGAAGCTGGAAACCGTGAAGAAGGGCGGCGGCGAAGCGGCTGTCAGGCGCCACAAAGAGCGTGGGAAGATGTTTGTTCGGGAGCGCATCGAGGCAGTCCTCGATCCGGACACTCCTTTTCTCGAATTCAGCGCGCTTGCCGCAAACGGTATGTACGACGATGAAGCACCTTGTGCGGGGATCGTCACCGGCATCGGAATGATTCACGGCCATCAGACGGTTATCGTGGCCAATGACGCGACGGTTAAAGGCGGCACGTACTTTCCGATGACGGTGAAGAAGCACATCCGGGCGCAGGAGATCGCACTCGAGAATCATTTGCCGTGTCTCTACCTGGTTGATTCCGGAGGCGCCTTTCTGCCGCTGCAGGCCGCGGTCTTTCCCGATCGCGACCACTTCGGCCGCATATTCTACAATCAAGCGCGAATGTCGGCGAAGGGCATCTATCAGGTTGCCGCTGTTCTCGGATCGTGTACGGCAGGCGGGGCGTATGTTCCCGCAATGAGCGACGAAGCCATCATTGTCCGCAACCAGGGCACCATCTTTCTTGGCGGACCTCCGCTGGTCAAAGCCGCCACCGGTGAAGAAGTCACGGCCGAAGAGCTTGGCGGCGCCGACGTCCATTGCCGTATCTCGGGCGTCGCCGATCATTACGCGGAGAACGATACGGACGCCCTCCGCATTGTTCGAGATGTTTTCCGGTCCATTCCAACGATGAGCACCGAGACCCGGCAGATTGCCGAAGCCGAAGAGCCTCATCATGACATCGACGAGATCTACGGAATCATTCCCCGCGATCCGAAGAAGGCCTACGACGTCCGCGAAGTCATCTACCGGATTGTCGACGCGAGTTGGTTCCACGAATTCAAAGCTCTATACGCTCCTACGGTCGTGTGCGGCTTTGCGCGAATCTGGGGGTATCCGGCCGGCATTATCGGAAACAACGGAGTGCTGTTTTCGGAGAGCGCTTTGAAGGCGACTCACTTCATCGAACTCTGCGCGCAACGCAACATCCCGCTGGTGTTCTTGCAAAACATCACGGGCTTCATCGTCGGCAAACAATTCGAGCACGGCGGTATAGCCAAGGACGGAGCAAAGATGGTCAACGCAGTCGCTAACGCTGCAGTGCCAAAATTTACCGTGATCATCGGCGGGTCCCATGGCGCGGGATACTACGCGATGTGCGGAAGGGGCTACGGACCACGCTAGCTCTGGATGCGGCCAAATGCGCGCATTTCGGTGATGGGCGGCGAGCAGGCGGCGCAGGTGCTGCTTCAGGTCAAGATGGATCAACTCAAGACGCAGGGCAAAACCATGAGCGCCGCCGAGCAGGGGGAATTCATGAAGCCGACGCTCGAAAAGTACGCGAGAGAGAGCAACGCTTACTACAGCACGGCCAGACTTTGGGACGATGGTGTTGTCGATCCGGCAGATACCCGAATGGTGCTCGCGCTCGGGCTTTCCGCTGCCATGAACACCTCTTCAGAAGAAACGCGCTTCGGCGTCTTCAGGATGTAGCGTCATGTTGAAAGTCGATTTTCAGAAACAGGTGGCCCGCGTCATGTTGGACCGGCCTGACGTGCACAACGCGTTTAACGACGAATTGATTCCCCAGGTCACGCAAACGTTCAGCGAACTCGGCGCGCGCGATGATATCCGGGTTATTGTGCTCGGTGGAAACGGCAAATCGTTTTGCGCCGGCGCGGATCTGAATTGGATGAAGCGCATGGTGAACTATTCGCGGGAAGAGAATCTGGAGGATGCCCGCGTATTGGCGCGCATGTTCCACTCCATCGCCAAGTGTCCTAAACCTGTCATTGCGCGAGTGCACGGCGCGGCATTGGGGGGCGGTTGCGGCCTGGTGGCGGCGTGCGACATCGGGATTGCCGTGGAATCCGCGCAGTTCGGATTTACCGAAGTAAAGCTCGGGATCGTGCCCGCCGTGATCTCGCCACTCGTGATCGCTCGAATCGGTCCGGGCCGCGCGCGAGAGTATTTCATCACCGGAGAACGCTTCCTTGCGGCGGTCGCGTTGGAAATCGGTCTGATTCAACACGTCGTTGCGCACGAAGCGGCGCTCGACGCGCTCATCGAGTCGAAGATCTCTCAGATTCTCACGTCGGCGCCGGCCGCGATCGCCGCCGCGAAGGAGTTGGTCTTCGGAGTCGCGGCGCGGACGCTGGAAAGCTCCGTCGAGTTTACGGCAGACGCTATTGCGCGAGCGCGCGCGGGCGAAGAAGGACAGGCCGGGATGACAGCCTTCCTGGAACGCCGCAAACCGCCCTGGATCGAGAAAACGAACAACAAATGATCCGAAAAGTCCTCATCGCGAATCGCGGCGAAATCGCGATCCGCATTTCCCTGACGCTCCGCGAAATGGGAATTCAAACGGCAGCGGTATTTACCGAACCCGATGAACATTCGCCACACCTGCGGGCGGCGGACGAAATACAGAGGATCCATAGCTATCTCGACTCGCAGGAAATTGTGCGAACTGCCAAAGAATGCAGCGCCGATGCGATTCATCCGGGATACGGATTCCTTTCAGAGAGCCCCACTCTTGCGGCTGCCTGCGAACAGGCCGGCGTCATTTTTATCGGCCCCGAATCGGACACCCTACGGACAATGGGCGATAAGCTCGAATCCAAGGGAGTCATGCAAAAAGCCGGAATTCCGACCGTCCCCAGCTGGCATGGAAGTCCGCCGGCAGCCGAATATCCGGTACTTGTTAAAGCCGTCGGGGGAGGTGGCGGAAAAGGAATGCGGCTTGTTGAGACCGCGGCGAACCTGGCTGATGCGATGGCTTCCGCTTCACGCGAGGCGGCCAGTGCGTTCGGTGACGAACGCGTGTTTCTGGAGAAATACATCCGCCAGCCGCGTCACATTGAATTTCAAATACTCGGTGACTCCCACGGCAATTACATCCACGTGTTCGAGCGCGAATGTTCGATTCAACGGCGCCATCAGAAAATCATCGAGGAAACTCCTTCCACAGCGCTGACTCCGGACCTTCGCGCCAGGATGGGCGCGGCTGCGGTGGCCGCCGCAAAGGCCGTCAGTTACCGCGGTGCCGGGACCGTCGAATTCATCCTGGATCCCGCCGGAGACTTTTACTTCCTCGAAATGAACACTCGGATACAAGTCGAGCATCCGGTGACCGAGATGACGACCGGCCTCGACTTCATCCGCGAGCAGGTGCGGATCGCGGAAGGCGGCAAGCTTTCGTATCGCCAGTCCGATTTGCATCAGATCGGCCATTCGATCGAATGCCGCATCTATGCCGAAGTGCCCGAGGAAGAGTTCCGGCCGGCCACCGGAACAGTTGAGACCTTTGAGCCGCCCGCCGGGCCCGGCATTCGGCTCGACAGCGGCGTCGCGCAAGGTTCCGTTGTGAGCTACCACTTTGATCCAATACTGGCGAAGCTCATCGTCTCGGCGCCTTCCCGCGAGGCTGCTATTGAACGCATGAAACGCGCGCTCCGTGACTTCGTCCTGCTCGGCGTCCGTAACAATATCGAGTTCCTGTATCGTGTCATCTCTACTGAGGATTTTGCGGCAGGCAAACTCGACACGGGTTTTCTTGATCGGCATCCTCAAGTCTTCAGCACTTCCGAAACGATTCCAATCGAGGCCATCCTCGCGGCATCGCTCTCAATCACGCCGCACCCGGCAGACAGCTCGCGTGCGACCTTCCCCGGCGTCTGGACCTCCGGGTCGTGGCGCAACTCATGACCTCTCGCGAAATCCACTGGACCATCGCCGGGCAGGACGTCACGGTCCGAGTCGAAGAATCCAAAGGCCACGGCACATTCCACGTTGCCGGCCGATCTCTTCCCTTCCGGCTGCTACAACCCAACTGGATCGAAATCGACGGCAAGCCGCATCGCTTCTACGTTCGCCGCTCTGGCAATGAATGCACGGTTTGGTTCAACGGCCAAACGTACCACCTCGTGCGCATTGAGAAAGGCGGTCTCACCAAAGCGGCGAGCATCACCGCCAGTGGCAAGATCACGGCACTGATGCCCGGCAAAGTTCTTCGCATCGACGTCCGCGCCGGCGACACGGTTGAAGAAAAGCAACCACTGGTCATCATGGAATCAATGAAGATGGAGAGCGCCTTGCGCGCGCCAAAAGCCGGACGAGTCACAGCGATCCGTTGCGAGCCCGGCCAAATTGTCGAAATGGGCGAACTGCTGATGCTCATCGAATAGATCGTCGGGCTGTAGTAAATGTTTGTGACTATGTTAACCTGACCACAATCATGAAGCCGGCAACCAAGCAAGGTGTTTCAAAGTCTAGATTCAAGTCACACGCACTTGAGTATTTCCGCCAGGTCGAGAAAAGCCGTAAGCCATTGATCATTACAGACCGCGGCAATTTCAGGAGTGTTCCCTCTCCCATCGGGAGAGCGTAGCGCTAAGCGCCCTGGAGTTTGGACATTTTTCGAGGTGCGCATAAGATTCCCCTCCTAGATTAGGAGGGGTGCCGTTCGCGCGTTTTTTAGCGAACGGCGGGGTGGTCGATCCATGATGCGAAGCCACCTTATAGATGTTCGCGAAGCGCACCGATTGAATAAGGAGCGCTGCGCGAGTATCTATAAGGTGGCTTCGCGACATTCCGGACCACCCCGTCTGCGCCGATAAGGAACGGGACCATTTTCTTCGTGGCGCAGCCACCCCTCCTAACCCAGGAGGGGAATTCCGACTCACGTTTCGCTTCCACGACATACCTGCGGACGAAGCGTGAAGTTGCAGACATCGGTGCTATTGCTATGGACAGCATCGTTGCTACAGCAATGACCATGGGCGCGCCATTACTTTCGAGCGATAAGAGGATACTGAAATACGCTCATGTCAAAACAATTTGGAAATAGCATGAGCGCAGTTCCCAGGGTAGTTCGAATCGTGGAGGTCGGGCCAAGAGACGGCCTCCAGAACGAGGCAAAGATTGTTCCCACGGGCAAGAAAGCCGAATTCATCAGCCTGCTGGCTGCTGCTGGACTGAAGGACATCGAGATTGCCTCATTTGTACACCCGAAGTGGGTGCCCCAACTCGCTGATGCGCGGGAGTTGATCGAGCAGCTCGAACCCAATCCGAATGTCCGATACTCGGCGCTGGTGCCGAATATGAAAGGCCTGGAGCGCGCCATCGAAACGGGGATCCGCCGCATTGCGGTTTTCACCGCTGCATCCGAGACGTTCAACCGGAAGAACATCAATATGGGCGTTCAGGAATCCATTGATGTGTTCAGACCCGTCGTGGATCGCGCGCTGAAAGAGGGCATGTCGGTTCGGGGCTACGTCTCGACATGCTTCGTCTGTCCTTACGAAGGCCCGGTCGCCAAGGAAAAGGTCGCGGCTATCGTCAGCCTGCTGTTTGATCTCGGCTTGGACGAGGTCTCCATCGGAGATACGATAGGCGCGGCCTCTCCAAGAGATGTCGAGAGCACGTGCGGTCACCTGCTTCGCCTGTTCGCAGTCGACAAGCTCGCGATGCACTTCCACGACACGTATGGGATGGCCATCGCCAATGTTTACCAATCGCTTCAAATGGGTTTCAAGATATTCGACAGCTCGGCAGGAGGGCTGGGCGGTTGTCCTTATGCACCGGGCGCTTCCGGCAACGTCGCTACCGAAGATCTTCTGTATCTCCTCGACCGGCTTGGTATTGAAACCGGAGTGTCACTGCAACTGCTCCGCCGCGCCTCGCACTTCATCGGGGCGGAGCTTGGACGTGACCTTCCCTCGCGCGTTTTGAAAACTTCTTAATGGCACAGACTACCGAATCCCGGTTTCGCGTGCGATATGCCGAAACCGATCAAATGGGCATGGCGTATTACGCGAACTACCTCGTATGGATGGAGGTTGGAAGAAGCGATTACTGCCGCGAATGCGGTTTTAGTTATGGCGATCTCGAGCGCAATGAACAGGCGTTCCTCACGGTCGCCGAAGCCAGTTGCCGCTACCTGACGGCCGCACGATACGACGACGAGATTCTTGTCGAGACCGGGATCACACGCCTCAGCCGCCGTGTTGTGGAGTTTTCCTACAAGATCAAAAAGGGTCCAGCGCTCCTTGCCGAAGGCCGCACCGTTCACGTCGTCATCGGACCCAACGGAAAACCTCGCTCCATGCCGAACCGCTATTTCGAACTGCTTAAGGCGACAGGTCACTGAATTCGCGAAAACTGTTTCGAAACGGAACTATGATTGAACTATATGGAACCCCTGCTGATCAACGGCGAGTCGCTCACCCTCGAAAATGTTCATGAAGTTGCCTTCGATCGGCGTCGTGTAGCGCTGCGCCCGGAGTCTGCAAAAAAGATGGCGAAATCGCGTGCCGTGGTCGAGGCCATCGTGAATGACGATCGGATCGTTTATGGCATCTCCACAGGTTTCGGCAAGCTCTCGGACGTTCATATCGGCCACGATCAATTGACGGTGCTCCAGCACAACCTGGTGCGCAGTCACGCTTCGGGAGTCGGAGATCCTCTCGGCGAAGAAGAAGTTCGCGCTTTGATTCTTTTGCGGGCGAACGTCCTGGCGAAAGGGCTTTCGGGAGCGCGGCCGGTTGTGGCTGAACGATTATGCGAGCTGCTGAATCATCATTTTCATCCTGTCATTCCGTGCCGCGGCAGCGTCGGCGCGAGTGGAGATCTTGCTCCGATGGCGCATCTGGCTCTCGTCCTGATCGGGGAAGGTGAAGTCTTCAGCGCGTCCGCTAAGATCACCGGGCGCGAAGCACTTCAGGCGATCGGGCTTCCACCGCTGGAGCTTCAAGCGAAGGAAGGGCTCGCACTCCTGAATGGAACGCAAGCGACGCTGGCAACGGGTCTTGTCTGCTGGTGGCGCGCCAGGCAGCTTCTGGATTTGGCGGATCTTGCCGGCGCAATGTCGCTCGAAGCATTGAAAGGCACGCCGCAGGCGTTCGACGAACGAATTCATCAGGCAAGGCCGCACCGCGGGCAGATCGAAGTTGCGGCGCGTCTGTCGCGATTTCTCCGCAAGAGTGAGATTCGGCAATCTCATTTGGATTGTCCGCGGATTCAGGATGCTTATAGCCTCCGATGCATACCGCAGGTGCATGGTCCCGTGAGGGAGTGTCTGGAGTATGTGCGCGGTGTCGCGTCAGTGGAGTTGAACAGCGCAACCGACAATCCGCTCGTGTACGCAGATTCGGCCGAGGTGATTTCGGGCGGGAACTTTCACGGCCAGTCGTTGGGTCTCGCTTTCGACTTCATGTCTATTGCTCTTTCCGTGCTGGCCAACATCTCCGAACGGAGGATTGAACGGCTGCTCAATCCCGAGTACGGCGATCTGCCGGCTTTCCTTGCGGATAATCCCGGCTTGAACTCCGGATTCATGATTGCGCAGGTTGCGGCCGCTGCCCTGGCCAGCGAGAACAAGGTCCTTTCGCATCCGGCGTCTGTCGATTCCATTCCAACGTCAGGCAACAAGGAAGATCACGTGCCGATGGCCATGGGCGCCGCTCTTAAGCTCAGGCCAATCGTTGCGAATCTCGAGAGGATTCTTGCGATCGAGTTTCTGTGCGCCGCTCAGGGTATCGATTATTTGCGCCCGCTCAAAGCCGGAATCACCGTCGAATCCGCGTACCAGTACATTCGCAGCCGCATTTCGCACATGTCGGCCGACCGCGTGCTGTCGGTCGACATCGAGAAGATGGCGGGAATTATGAACGAAGCTGAATTTGTTGCTTTATCAAGATGAGAATGGCCGCGAATAGCGCCAATGACGCGAATTGCTTTGGCGTCATTGGCGTGATTCGCGGCTAATATCGACGACCGAACATGCCTGCAGAAACTGTTCCCTATACGCCTGTACGCGCACCACGCGGGTCCGCCATCTCGTGCAAAGGTTGGCATCAGGAAGCCGCGATGCGGATGCTCATGAACAACCTCGATGAAGAGGTTGCGGAAAATCCACGGAAGCTCATCGTGTACGGTGGATCGGGCCGGGCTGCCCGCAGTTGGGAAGCCTTTCATGGAATTGTGCGCGCGCTCCGCAACCTGGAGAACGACGAGACGCTGCTTGTTCAATCAGGTAAACCGGTGGGCATTTTCCGGACATTTCCGCACTCGCCGCGAGTGCTGATCGCGAATGCGAACCTCGTTCCGCATTGGGCAACGCGGGACGAATTCAATCGGCTGGAAGCGTTGCAACTCACCATGTATGGCCAGATGACGGCTGGGAGCTGGATCTACATTGGAACTCAGGGAATCGTCCAGGGGACGTATGAAACGTTCGCGGCCGCCGCACGGAAGCACTTCAGCAGTTCGCTTGAAGGACGAATTCTCGTGGCCGGCGGTCTTGGAGGAATGGGCGGCGCCCAACCTTTGGCGGCAACCATGAACGGCGCGGCGTTTCTTGGTATCGAAGTCGATCCGGCGCGTATCCAGAGGCGCATCGATACGGGGTATCTGGACACGATAACGAATAAACTTGACGAAGCCTGGAGTCTGGTCACGGCTGCGTGCGGCGAACGGCGCCCGCTTTCTGTAGGGCTTGTCGGGAACTGCGCCGAGGTCTTGCCGGAAATGGTGCGGCGCGGATGGATTCCCGACGTTCTCACCGATCAGACCAGCGCGCACGATCCGCTCAATGGCTACGTTCCCCGCGAGCTCAGCCTCGACGAAGCCTCGACGCTCCGCGCGGCGGACCCGAAGGGATATGCCAAGCGCGCGATCGACTCCATCACCCTCCACGTCCAGGCCATGCTCGACGTGCAGAAACGTGGCGCCGTGACCTTCGATTATGGCAACAACATTCGCACGATGGCTTTCGAAGGCGGCGTGAAGAATGCATATGACTTTCCCGGGTTCATTCCTGCATACATCCGCCCGATGTTCTCCGAAGGCCGCGGTCCATTCCGGTGGGTTGCGCTCTCTGGAAATCCGCGTGACATTGCAACGATCGACGATTTGGTGCTCGAGCTGTTTCCTGAAGACGAGATTCTTAACCGCTGGATTCATCTCGCTCGCAAGAAGGTTCGATTTCAGGGTTTGCCTGCCCGTATCTGCTGGCTCGGCTATGGCGAGCGCGCGCTGTTTGGCGAGCGGATCAATCATCTCGTGAAGAGTGGAAAAATCGACGCGCCGGTAGTCATTGGCCGCGACCATCTGGATTGCGGTTCCGTTGCTTCCCCATTCCGCGAAACCGAAAATATGAAGGATGGCAGTGATGCGATCGCGGATTGGCCGATCCTCAACGCTCTTCTGAATACCGCTTCGGGCGCAAGCTGGGTCTCATTCCATCATGGGGGCGGCACCGGAATTGGTTACTCGCTGCATGCCGGTCAGGTGACCGTCGCCGACGGCACTGATGAAATGATGGAACGGTTGAATCGAGTTCTCACCAATGATCCAGGGATCGGAATTGCCCGCCATGCCGACGCTGGATATGATGAGGCCCGTGACTTCGCTAAGAAAACAGGGATCAAGATCTGATGTTCCTTAAGCTAGCTTGAAATTGAACATTGTTCACGCGGGTCAACTCGTGACAGTAGGTGGGCCTTCCCGGGCCCGGCGGGGTGCGGAGCTCCGTGAACTCGGCATCATTCATGATGGCGCCATTGCGATTCGCGATGGCGTGATCGAATGGGTCGGACCGACCGGCGAAATACCCGATAAAGGCGCGCCGGAGTTCGATGCTTCCGGCAAGGTGGTGCTTCCGGGCTTTGTCGATTCGCACACACATGCTGTGTTTGCCCGCACCCGAACCGACGAGTTCGAGTGGCGCATCGAAGGTACGCCGTATATGGAAATCCTGGCGCGTGGCGGCGGGATTCTCTCGAGCGTGAAAGCCGTACGTGAGTCGACCCGGCTGCGGGTTTGCTTTGCAGACAAGTTTTTCGAGCACGGCACGACGACGATCGAGGCCAAGAGCGGCTACGGACTGAATCTCGAAAGTGAGATTCGAATGCTTGAAGCCATGCGCTCGGAGCCAAAGTTGGAAGTTGTGTCGACATATCTTGGGGCGCACGCACTGCCACCCGAGTATCAGAACAATCGAGCGGCATTCATCGACCGGGTCATCGATGATCTCTCTTCAATCCATACACGCCGGCTTGCGGAGTTTTGTGACGTGTTTGTCGAGCCAGGAGTCTTCACGCCCGAAGAGGCACGACGGATCTTTGCCGAAGCCAAGTCGCTCGGGATGAACGTGAAGATTCACGCGGATGAGTTTCAATCATCCGGAGGGGCTCGACTGGCAGTCGAGGCGGGCGCGACTTCGGCCGACCATCTCGGCGCTGTTTCCGCGCCCGACATTCGGCGCATTGCGGCGTCCGGCGTGGTGGCCACGCTTCTGCCTGCCACCTTATTCATGCTCGGCCAAACGCATTACGCGCCGGCACGCGAACTGATCGAAAGCGGCGCGGCTGTGGCGCTAGCCACGGATTTCAATCCCGGCACATCACCAACGTTGAACATGCAATTCGTGCTTTCACTTGCATGCACGCAAATGCGGATGACACCGGCCGAAAGCATCGTCGCCTCGACGATGAACGGCGCATGTGCCGTTCGACGCCAGGATCGCTTGGGCTCCATTGAGGCCGGCAAGCAAGCCGACATTGCTGTGTACGATGTGCCCGATTACCGTGAGATTCCCTATTTCGCCGCGGTAAACTTCTGTGTGGCGGCATTCAAGCGTGGAGAGATCGTTTGGGAAAGAAAGTAGTCCAGCCAACGTGCGTATACATGAACCACCATGAACCGAATCGTGGAGTGCGTGCCCAACTTCAGTGAAGGGCGGCGGCCCGAAGTGGTAGACGCGATTGTCGATGCCATCACTTCTGTAAGCAACGTGTACCTGCTGGGCCGCGAGATGGATAGGGATCATAATCGTGCGGTCATCACAGTTGCTGGGCCGCCGGAGTCCATCGGCCAGGCGGCAGTGCGGGGCGTGGAAGCGGCCGTCCGCCACATCGATCTTACAAAGCATCAGGGAGAGCATCCGCGGATAGGCGCCGCCGACGTCATTCCGTTTGTCCCGATTCGTGGCGTCACGCTCGACGATTGCGTCGAGATCGCGAAGAGCGTCGGCCGTGAGATCGCGGAAAAATTCCACGTTCCTGTTTATTTTTACGAGGCCGCCGCCACTCAGCCCGGCCGCGCGAACCTTGAAAACATCCGGCGCGGGCAATTCGAGGGATTGCGCGATGAAATCGGAACCCACCCGGACCGCAAGCCGGACTTCGGCGAACCACGAATCCATCCGACTGCAGGCGCGACGGTTGTAGGCGCCCGGAAACCGCTGATTGCTTACAACATCAACCTGAATACACCCGACGTTGCCATTGCGAAGGAAATCGCCAAACGCATCCGGTTCTCGAGCGGAGGCTTTCGTTATGTGAAGGCGATGGGCGTTTTTCTGAAGGATCGAAACCAGGCGCAGGTCTCGATGAATCTGACCGACTTCGAGCAGACGCCCGTAGAACTGGTCTTTGAAACGGTGCGGCGCGAGGCCCAGCGATACGGCGTGAACGTTATCGGGAGCGAGATCGTCGGACTTATTCCACAGAAGGCGTTGGAACAAGCGGCAACGTTTTATCTCCAGGTTGAGAACTTCAGGCCATCCACGATTCTGGAAAATCGTCTCTCTGAAGTGATGCCGGACGCCCCGGCCGCGCCTGGCAGCATGGCCGAAGGCCTTCGTCCGTTCATCGGTCGTGTGGCCTCGGCTGAACCGGCGCCCGGTGGAGGAAGCGTCGCCGCCCTTGCCGGCGCTCTAGGCGCGGCGCTGGGACAAATGGCCGTCCGAATCACAAAGGACAAGAAAAAGTATCAGCAGCACGCGGACCGATATGCCGATGCCCTGGATCGTCTAGCCCCCTACACCTCGACATTATTGGAACTGATCGATGCAGACGCCGAGGCCTACAATCGCGTCATCGCCGCTTACCAATTGCCGAAAGAATCAGCGGATCGCGAGAAGGCCATTCAGGAAGCGCTCACCCGCGCGACTGAAATCCCATCCCGCACCGCCAACTGTGCAGCGGAGGCGCTAGGAGTTCTTGAACAACTGCGGTCCATCATTTACATCAACGTGGCTTCCGACCTTCAAGTCGGACTTCAGATGCTTCGTTCCGCAGTCCGCGGCGCCATCGTGAACATGCGGATCAATCTAACGGATTTAAAGGACCCCGACGTGCGCATGCGTTACGAGGACCAGATTGTTGGATGGGAACAAGCCCTGAGAGGAAATCCGGGGACGTAGCCCTATGTACCCGTTTTCCCGAATTACGGCACAAAAATTGCACGTTGAGTGGCAGGTCTGTCACGGGTGCTATAATTCGCGCTTATGACTGAAAAGAAGCCTAACAAAAAAGCGAAGTCGTCGAAGCTTTCGCACCTTTACGCCTCGTCGCTCTTCAAGGTCTTGTTTTCGGCCCTTCTCTTCGCCCTCATTTGCAGTTCGGCCATCGTCCTTTACTATTACAACTATTATTCGAAGGTCATCGACCGGAGGCTCAGCGGCGAAGTCTTCAAAAACACCGCTCAGATTTACGCCGCGCCCTATCGAATATTTCCAGGTCAGAAATTGTCGGTGGAAGACGTTGTGAGCCGGCTTCAGCGTGCCGGCTTCGAATCGGGAGATAGAACTGGTTCTGAAGACGGCGCCTATGAAGTGAGCAACACGAAGATTACGATCAAGCCACAAGAGGGCGACGCGTTGCGGCTTGAATTCCAGAAGAACTCGCTGGCAAAAATCGTGAAGCTCCATGGCGGGGAAACTGGCGAAGCCTGGCTCCCGGCCGAGCTCGTGACGAATCTTTTCGATGCGAGCCGGCAGAAGCGGCGCATCGTCGAATTCAACGACTTGCCGAAGTCTCTGGTAAATGCGCTGGTAGCTGCGGAAGACCAGCGATTTTACCGTCACTGGGGAATTGATCCCGTCCGCCTCGTCGGCGCCGTGGTTGAAAGCGTTCGCGATTCGGACCGGGTTCGCGGAACCAGCACCATCACCCAACAACTGGCTCGGAATTTCTTCCTTACACCCGACCGCTCGATGAAGCGAAAGCTGAGCGAAATATTCATCTCACTGCTGTTGGAGCAGCGCCTGACCAAGCAGCAAATCCTCACCATGTATGCCAACGAGGTGTACCTTGGCCAGCGCGGATCCTTCAGTATTCACGGCTTTGGCGAAGGGGCGGCAGCGTATTTTGGAAAGGACCTGGGGGCACTCGCATTGCCCGAAGCAGCGATGCTTTCCGGCATCATCCCCGCTCCTAATGGCATCTTTTCGCCGACCAAGCATCCCGATGAAGTCAAGAAACGGCGCAATCAGATTCTGACAACGATGCATTCGCTGGGCATGATCACAGACAAGGAACTCGCGGACGCAAAAAAGGCCGAGGTGAAGGTTGCACCGATCAAAGTGGACGCCAGCGACGCCCCATATCTTGTCGACTTCGTCCGTGAGGAATTACTGAAGGATTTCAGCGAAGACGCTCTCATCAACAACAGCCTTCGTGTCTACACCACGCTTGATCCTGCGCTTCAGAGAGCTGCAGTCGACGCCGTGGAGAACGGTCTCCGCTTTGCGCAAGAACAGATAGCCGCGCAGAGTAAACACCGCAAGAACGGCGATAACCTCCCGGGTCCACAGGCTGCGATGATTGCACTGGATCCACACACAGGCGAGATCAAAGCCATGGTCGGGGGCAGCGACTACAGCGCGAGCCAGTACAATCGGATCATTCAAGCCTTCCGGCAGCCGGGGTCGATTTTTAAGCCTTTCGTCTACGCCGCCGCATTCGAAACGGCATTTGATGGGAACACGCAGGACAGTCCTCGGCCGGCTACCGAATCAACTCCCGCGGACCTACCGGCCAGTGCGGAGGCGGCGCCGGCCGAAACCAGTCCCCCGTTCGATTCCGTCCGCCGTGAGGGTGGTGTGATTACGCCCATTACGACATTCATGGATGAGCCGACCACATTTGTTTATGAGAACGAGCGCACCTACGAGCCGAATAATTACAAGCAGCAATATCGCGGACTCGTAACGGTCCGGACCGCGCTCGAGCATTCGCTGAACGTGCCGACAATTAAAGTTGCGGAACAAATCGGTTATGGACGGGTGGCTGCGTTCGCCAAGCGCATGGGATTGAATGCGAAGATCAAAGGCTACCCTTCCGTCGCTCTCGGCGCTTTTGAAGTCACGCCGCTGGAGATGGCGGGCGCCTACACGGCGTTTGCCAATGAGGGCCGCCGCATGCAGCCACACACGCTGACTCGCGTGACGTCGGCGGATGGATCGACAAACAAAGCCTACAAATATGAGCCTCAAGAGGTGATGCGGCCGGAATTAGCGTATTTGATGACACATCTCATGGAAGGCGTCATCAATTCCGGAACCGGCGCGGGCGTGCGCTCCCGCGGCTTCACGCTGCCGGCGGCGGGAAAGACCGGAACCTCACGTGATGGTTGGTTCGCCGGCTACACCAAAGACATTCTGGCTATCGCATGGGTGGGCTATGACGATAATCGCGATCTCAACCTCGAAGGCGCGCGCTCCGCATTACCGATCTGGACCGAGTTTATGATGAAAGCCACACAGTTGTACCCGCCTCGTGATCCGGATTCGATGAATTTTGCGTCGCCACCGGGAATCGATTTCGTACGCCTCGATGCGGATAGCCTCGTGCTCGCGAATCCCTCGTGCCCGAACACGTTCGAGGAAGCCTTCATTGCCGGTACCGCTCCGGTATCTCACTGCCCTCTCCACGGATCCATCATTTCCGAAACACTTGAACACGGTGTGACTGAAGCCGGAAAGGGTATCGGCAAAGTCGTGCACGGCATCGGAAAGTTATTTGGCGGGATTTTTGGGGGCGGGAGCGGGAAACAGTAAAACCTATAGCCGCGGCTAATCATTTGACTTCGACTTTCTCCCGAATCGCTTTCCATTTCCTTTCACTGATGCCCGGAATCGCCAGTAGTTCCTCGACGCGCTTGTAGCCACCTTTCTTCAGACGGAATTCCACAATGCGTTTTGCCAGTACGGGACCGACACCGGGCAGGGTCTCCAGTTCCTTCACGGTGGCGGTATTCAGGTTCAGGATGAGAAGAAGCGCGCCAACAGCTTTCATGACTTGGAGTCTCCGTAGTGACGGCGAACAAAGTGGAGGGCCTGAGTATGATCGACCAGCTGGCCTTCTAACTGTTCGTCCTCCACGCGCGTGAGAATTTCTTTGAAGCGCGGGCCAGGCTCAAATCCAAGCGCGATGAGGTCCTCGCCGGAAATCAGGGGCTTCGGCGCGATGTCCGCTTCGGTCCACTCCTGGTGCTTGCGGCAAGCGTAGCCATACTCTTCCAGCTTCTCGCCAGCCGCGACACCGTGAAGGCGCGCCAGCTCCAGGTGATTTTCGAAACGGACAAGGCGGAAAAAACGCTTCAGGCTGCTAATCGACATTTTGCGAACTTTGTAAAACTGGGGAAAGTTCTCGACGAGGGCAACGATATGATGCATCTCGGCCCGCGAAAACTTCAAGCGCTCGACGACGTCCCGCACCTGACTTAGCGGAGTCTCATGAAGCAGCACACCCATCGCGAAATCCCGCTCGATGCCGGGCTGTAGCATTGCCAAGCACCTTTGGAGGTGATCGGTAAACTCGATCTCGGGCAGGATCTCGGCGCGCAAGCCTGAGCTTTCCAACATATGAAAACCACGAGCGGCCTGTCCCTCAGTCAATATGCGCAACAGCTCTTTGCGGATTCGTTCGCTGCTGACCTGGTGGATGCTGGACGCCATAGCACGTACGGCCTCCCAGGTAGCGGGCTCGATCGTGTATCCCAACTTTGCGCCGAATCGAACGGCACGGAGCACTCTCAGCTTATCTTCTTCAAATCGGGCACGAGGATCGCCGATGGCGCGAACGAGCTTGGCCTGGATATCTTCCTGACCATGGACAAAGTCGATGACGCGTTTCTCGATGGGATCGTAGAGAAGACCATTGATTGTGAAATCCCGGCGCAGCACATCCTGCTTCGCATCCGTGAAAACGACTCTGCTCGGGCGCCGCCCGTCAATGTAGGCTTCGTCGGAACGAAACGTCGCCACTTCGAACGGGTGCCCCTGATAGATCACCAGTACGACTCCGAACTGCGCCCCGATCCCCTCCGTTCTCGGAAAGATTTTCATGATTTGTTCGGGTAACGCACTCGTCGCGACGTCGTAATCCGCGGGCTCGATGCCCATCACCATGTCGCGCACACAGCCCCCCACCAGGTACGTCTCGTGCCCATGACCACGAAGCTCGCGAACGACGGCGATGGCGGCGTCTGGTTTCATGTGGTTGTCCGCAAATCCGAAATCCGCAATCCGAATTCCCTCCCCCTCCCGCCGGCTCCCGCTATGATAGCCTCTTTAACCGGAGGGCCAGATGCCATTTATAGGTGTCGACTTTTACCGCATCGATGACCTGTTGACTGACGAAGAGCGCATGGTTCGCGACACCGTACGCCGATTTGTCGATGAGAGGGTAATCCCAATCATCGACAAACATTTCGAGGAGGCAACTTTTCCAACGGAACTCATTCCGGTAATGGCGCGGATGGGTTTGCTCGGCGCAAATCTGCCCGAGCAGTACGGATGCGCCAACATGAACAACGTGGCCTATGGACTGGTCATGCAGGAACTCGAGCGCGGCGATAGTGGACTGCGCAGCTTCGTTAGCGTGCAGGGCGCTCTGGTCATGTATCCGATTTTCACGTTTGGATCGGAGGAGCAGAAACGGACATGGTTACCGCTGCTTGCCAGGGGCGAAAAGATTGGCTGCTTCGGACTCACCGAGCCCGATCATGGATCCGATCCTGGTGGTATGGAAACACGCGCGCGTCGCACAGACAAGGGTTGGGTTCTGAACGGGACCAAGCGATGGATCACAAATGGCACGATCTCCGACATCGCCATCGTCTGGGCCAAAGTGGACGATGAGATCAACGGCTTCATCGTGGAAACGAACACACCAGGATTCCAGGCTCCCGAAATCAAGGCGAAGCTCTCGCTGCGCGCCTCGGTGACTTCAGACTTGATCCTTGACGACGTATTTGTACCTGAATCCAATCTGCTTCCGCTTTCGTCCGGGCTGAAGGCTCCGCTGATGTGCCTCAACCAGGCGCGCTACGGCATTGCGTGGGGCGGCATCGGCGCAGCGATGGCGTGCTATCAATGGGCCGTCGAATACACCAAAGGCCGCACGCAATTCGACAAGCCGATTGCGCAGTTCCAGCTGGTGCAGGACAAGCTGGCGCACATGCTGACGGAGATTACGAAAGGACAGCTATTGGCGTGGAGACTCGGCCGGCTCAAGGACCAAGGTAAGCTTCACTTCGCCCAGACTTCCATGGCGAAGAGAAACAACGTCTGGGTTGGCCTGGAAACCGCCCGGCTTGCTCGCGATTTGATGGGCGCCAGCGGCATTACCCTCGAGTATCCCGTGTTCCGGCACATGTGCAATCTCGAATCGGTTTACACATACGAGGGCACGCACCATATCCACACGCTGATACTCGGCGAATACATCACGGGGTTACCTGCGTATAAATAACGCGGGGTTCGGCGACTCCGAGGCGCGCCTTAAGCTCGTCCGGGTCGAAAGGCTTCGTGACGAAATCGTCCGCGCCGGCTTCCATGCCCTCCAGGTAGTCCTTTTTTCCGATCAGTGCGGTGATCAGAATGATGTAGGTATATTGCGACTCTTGGTTCGCACGGATCCGGCGGCAAAGCTCGAAACCGTCGATGTCGGGCATCAGAAGATCCAGGATGACCAGGCCGAATCGTCCCTTACGGTAAGCTTCCCAAGCTTGGGTGCCGTCCTCGGTCGCAACGACCTGATGACCTAGCTTCTGCAACAGCCAGCTCAAAAGCTCGCGCGAGTCCCGATCATCTTCGGCAATGAGGACTTTCATCGCGACATAACTAACACAATTCCCGGACAGAAGCCAATTTTGGGGACAGACCCCAATTTCTTGAGTTGCAGAAATTGGAGTCTGTCCCCAAAATTCCCCTATCGAATCCACGGGAGACGTCTCCACATTCTCAGTGCCGCCACGAACGCGTTGGCCGTTCTCTGATTCTTGATTCGCGCCAGCAGCGAGTCATAGCCCGCGCCGGACGCGATACTGCTCACAATGCTTTGAGCCTGCGTGTAGCGCAGGATTCCGTGCTCGCCGTGCCGGCGGCCTATGCCGCTGTGCTTGACGCCGCCCATGGGCACATCAAAGCTGTTGTAGATGAGAAGCGTGGCATTGACCACGGCGGAGCCGGTTTCGATTTGCCGCGCAACCTCACGGGCCCGCCTTTCTCCGCCAGCCCAGACCGAAGCATTCAAACCAAATTCGGAGTCATTTGCCCGAGCAACGGCCTCGTCGGCACTGTGCACGGGGTAAAGAGCGACGACGGGCCCGAACGTCTCTTCTCTGGAAATCGCCATCGCGTCATTGACGTTCGCGAGGATTGTCGGTTCAACAAAACTGGGTCCCAGATCCGTGCGCCGTTTCCCTCCCACCAGCACGCGTGCTCCCTCATCGACCGCGCGCTCGACGCGGCTGAGGACTCGGTCCGCGTGCGGTCTGCTGATCAGGCTTCCCATATCCATGTCCCATGAATTCGACCATCCCAGCTTCAAACCCGCTGTCTTCTCCACAACGCGGCGGGCAAATTCCTCGTAGATGGATTCCTCAACGTAGACGCGCTCCACTGAAATACACGTTTGACCGCTGTTCGAGAAGGCTCCCGCGATCAAGCCCGTTGCTGCCTCGGTTAGTCGCGCGCCCTGCAGCACGATCATTGGGTTCTTGCCACCCAGTTCGAGCGACAACGGAATCAACCGTTCCGCCGCGGCGACGGCGACTTTGGTTCCGGCCTCTGTTCCACCGGTGAATCCGATGTAATCCACATGCCGGATCAGCTCGGCGCCCGCCTCTGCTCCTCCGTGAACCACAACGGCAAGATTCGGATCGAGACCGCTTTCAACCAGAAGGTTACGCGCGAGGACTGCGGACAATGGTGTGAGATCCGATGGCTTGATCGCGACCGCATTTCCCGCGAGCAACGCCGGCAGCGCGTCGGCAATGCCCAGGAGGAATGGATAATTCCAGGGCGTGATCAACCCGACCACGCCATGTGGTTTGTAAACGGTTTCGGCGCTTGTAATGATGGGAACCGCCGGACGGTGGCGCTTTGCTCGAAGATGCTGCGCGCCATGTGCGAGGTAGTATCGGGCGGTGCCGGCGACGGTGATGAGTTCAGCGAATGCATCGCGACGAGCCTTGCCTGTTTCCGATTGGATCGTATCAAGGATCTGTTCGCGGCGGTCGAGAATCAGGTCATGAAATCGGCCAAGGATCTGCGCGCGCTGGACAAAAGACAACCGTTTCCAACAATGCTGGGCTTCTCTAGCCTGCGATACCGCGTCGAGAATGTCGCCGGCCGTCGCAACCGGCACGTGACCCACAACTTCTTCAGTTGCCGGATTTCGAATTTCGATGGTCGCTCCCCATAAGCTAGAAATTATCCCACGGATGGCATCTTGCTATAATCCCCCGCTATGGATAAAGAGGCCGTGCGAAAGCAGGTGGCAGAGGAAATTCAAGCCGAATATGAATCCAAGCTCAAGCAAGCGAGGCGTCAGAAGCAACAGGCCGAAGAAGAATTGGAATCCGCCTCCGAACGATGGCGGACCGAAAAGCGCCGGCTGAACGCGGAGATCGACCGCCTCGAGGCGGCGCTTGCCGAAGCTAAGGAGACCCGGCCCAAGCGCGGGAGCGCCGAGCAGACGCCGGCTGGCGTCGATCCCGTTGCGCTTGCGCGTATTCAAGACGCCGCCGACCAGAAACTCAAGAAAGCCGCCACCGAATGGGAAGCCGAGCGCCGTGGTCTGCAATCGCAGATCGTCCGACTCGAAATCGCCGTGGCGGAAGCCATCGAGCGGTCCAATAATCCGATGCGGGCAACGCAGGCCGTGCGGGAACAGTTCGAGGCGCAGCTCAACCAAATCGCAAGGGAGCGCACGGAACTGGAACAAGCGCTCCTACGAGGAAGAACAGAGTGGGAACAGGAAAAGCTCAAAATGACCGGCGAAATGGTCAAGCTTCGCCAGGCCGCCCAGATGATGGGCAAACCGGTACCGCGCGCCGACACACCTGGAGTGAAAGCGAAGACCAAAGATATCGAGTATCAACTCCAGTCATCGTTGGCCAAGTGGAACACTGAGCGCGAAACGCTCATGGCCGAGATCGAAAGGCTGGAGACCGCATCGCAACGATGGGGCACGGAGCGCCGCGAGTTGAACGATCACGCCGGACAACTGCAGCAGGCGTTCGTGAAGGCGCAGGCCAAAATCCAGACCTACGAGGCGGCCGCCCGCACAGGAACTGACGCCGGGGTGAAGGTCGAAGAGCTAAAGAAACAGAAAGACGCCCTCGATCAGGTTTTTCGCGATGCCCGCGATGCGTGGGACGCCGAGCGCCGCCGGCTGATTACCCAGGTCGAACGACTGGAACAGCAGCTCCAAAGAGTGTCCAAAGAGGAAGGAATCAGCAGTGAAGTCGTGGATCAGCTAAGGAAACAGTATGAGCTGAAGATACAGGAAGCCATTGAGCAGAAAACACAACTGGCACAGCAGCTCCAAAACGCGAGTGCCTTGCTCGAATCCGAGCGGGCGCGGCTGACGACCGAGATTACACAAGCGAAGGACAGCAGTGGTGGCGCGAATTCGGATGCGATTTCCAAGGAGCTTACCCGCGTCGAGGCAATGATCCGCGACATCGTTGAACTGATCGACGACCCGGCCACCGAACTTTCCACGGTCATTCGGAAAAACGTCGAAAAAGCGGAACTGGATGCCTACCTGAAAGGAATTCTTTTCTCCACGGCGGGAGGCCGGGGGCTATGAGGGGGGCCACGCAGCTAGATCTGAAATCTGCAATCGCCAATCGTCAGGTACGCAACAAAGATGTGCAATATCCTCAGCAATTGCTTTGGCTGATTGGACATGGCTGTTAGACATTGGCGATCGGCGAATGTGAATCGGCGATGTTCAGAAACCAGCAAGTGACTTTTTGTGCAAAGCCGCCCGGATCCCTGATCCCAGCTCCCTCACCCCAACCCCGCCAGAACACCAATTAGCGCAATCAACCGATGCAGCCCCACATCCCGATGCTGGGGATCAAACCACTCTTCGGGGGTGTGTACGTTCTCTGAGCTGCCGCCGGCGCCGATGGCGATTGCGGGAATTCCCATCGACATCGGAATATTGGCATCGGTCGAACCGACGTCGAGGTGAGGCTCGATTCCAAAGTGGCGCGTAATTTCCACCGCGGCCTGGACAAGTGGCGATGTGGCCGGCGTTGCTCCCGACGGCCGTTCACCCATGATTTCCACTTTGCACTCCACACCGGCTGTCCGCACGGCTTCGCCGACGGCGCGCTTCAACTGGCCATCTAGAGCGTCCAGGTTCAAGGGATTGGAGGAGCGCAGGTCGACTTCCATGAATGCTTCCGTCGGAATCGCATTGACTGAAATTCCGCCCTGAATCACTCCCACATTGAAAGAGGTGCCGGAACGCCGGCCCGCACCGGTACCAGCAAAGAAGTGAATCGCTGTTGCCAGGGCGTGTACCGGATTGGGCCGCCCAAAATCCGCCCAGCTATGACCGCCCGGACCCATCATCCGGACCCGAAGGCGGCGGCTTCCGAGGGCGTGATGTGTGATGC